>JAJDXU010000423.1 GCA_022823105.1 Dehalococcoidia bacterium | reverse complement strand
GGATACTCGTCGCGGCGAACATGGGAGTGACCAGGTCACCGATGTAGAAACCAACGCGCGTGGGCGGACCATCCGGTTCGCCGTTGATGTCCATGAGGCCGCTCATGCCCTGGATCTGGGGATCGTGGGCCGGCTGCTGGGCGTACGGCCCAGTCTGGCCGTAGCCCGATATGCTCGCGTAGATCACGCCCGGGTTGACCGCAGCCACATCGGCATAGCCCAGGCCCAGGCGTGTCATCGAACCCGGAGCCAGGTTCTCCAGGACGATGTCCGACTGTCGCGCCATCTCCAGGAACAACTCGCGACCTTTATCGGTGCGCAGGTTGAGGGTAACGCTCTTCACGCCCTGGCTGCGCTTGAGGAAACGGGTTGCGATGTGCTTTTCGGAACGTTGCTCGGAGTGGATCCCGTCGGGTCCGGCGAACGGCCCGTTGCCGCGCACCGGATCGCCCCGACCGGGTATCTCCACCTTGATGACCTCGGCGCCCAGCCGTGCCAGCGTCATGCTCAGGAACGGTCCTGCCAGGAACACCGTGACGGCCAGAACCCTCAAATCCGAAAGCGGCTGCATGATAATCCCCCTTGCTCGAGCGCTGCGCTGAAGCGATTTGGATGCATTTGCCGTGGGAGTGTAGCACGACGGTCAGTGTATAATCGCAACGTGCGCCAACGAGTGGACGGAAACCCGAGATGAACGCTGCGACGACGAAATCGAAAACCGACCTGTTCACTGCCGACGATCTGCTGCGCCTGTACAGCGAAGGGATACGCGGTGAGTTGATCCGGGGGGTACTGTACGAGACCTTGGCAGCAGGACTCGAACGCGGCAAGATAGCCGTCAACATGAGCATATTGGTGGGGTCTTTCGTAAAACCGGCACGATTGGGTTGGGTCATAGCTTCCGATGCTGGCATCCGATTGGAGCGGGATCCCGATACCATACGAGAACCCGATTTGGCGTTTATGTCGGCGGAAAAACTGCCGTTGGACACGCCCGTCCCGGGGTACTCAGAAGTTGTTCCGGACCTGGTGGTCGAGATCATTTCGCCCAATGACCGTCCGGTTGCGGTGTATGACAAGGCGCAGATGTGGCTCCGCTACGGCGTCCGGCTCGCCCTGCTCATCGACCCGGACACCCGCACCGTCACCGTATTACCTCACGACGGCCCGGCATATACACTGACCGAGGCCGACACCCTGGACGGCGGCGACGTTTTGCCTGGGTTCTCCTGCGCGGTGAGCGATATATTTGACCTCTGAAACGTACTGACGCCATTACGGAACATGAAGCCTGATGTGCCACAGCATAAAAACCCTCCGCCGCGCCGACGTTCCTGCCTCTGACGACGAGGTGCAGGCGGCCGCCCTGCAGTTCGTTCGCAAGATCAGCGGATACCGGCAACCTTCCCGGGTCAACGCTCCCGCTTTCGACCAGGCGGTGGATGATGTGGCCCAGGCCGCCCGCATCCTGCTGGACTCGCTGCAAGCACCGACGACGCGGTGATCCCATGCTGAACCTGACGCCGGCGGAAGCCAGCCGCATTTGCATGCACGAATGCCGCGCCATGTGCTGTCGCGGTCCCATCATTCTGCGGCTGGACCCCGACGAGGTCGCCGGATTCTATCGCGTCGCCGATCGTCTGGGCGGTGTTGCCACCGTTTCTCGAACCGCTGACGGAGGCGGCAATGTGCTGTTCCTGGACCAACCGGGCGAGGTCTGCCCGATGCTGGACCGGGCCACCTCCGCGTGCCGCATCTACGACGAGCGACCCCGCGTCTGCCGGGAGTTTCCTCGCAAACCCGAGCCCGGCTGCGCCATATCCGGCTGGACGGACGAGTAACGGCGCCGCCCGGGAAGGCGACGCCGCGTCGATGAGAGAGGTCCGTCCCGCGGGTGTGGGCAGGGGCCTCAGCTGACCGTAAAGCGCGCTGCTTCCTCCGATCCGCCCGTGGCGTCGCCCTCGCTGTAGGAGTGGGCGCCGGTGCCGGCCAACGCGCCTCCCTGCACGATGAGGTACTCATCGCGGATGGGACGCCCATCGAACCAGCATTCCAGGATCTCGCGCACGCCGGACGCGTAACGCGCCTGCGCGGACAGGGACGTTCCCGACGTGTGGGGCGTCATAGCGTGATTCGGCATCGAACGCCAGGGGTGGTCGTTGGGCGCCGGTTGCGGGAACCAGACATCGCCGGCGTAACCCGCCAGTTGACCGGTCTCCAGGGCGCGCACGATGGCATCCTGGTTGCAGATCTTGCCGCGAGCCGTGTTCACGATGTAGGACCCGCGCTTCATCCTGCCGATGAGTTCGTCGTTGAACATGTCCTCGGTTTCAGGGTGCAGCGGACAGTGGATGCTGACCACGTCGCAGACGCTGACCAGCGATTCGACGGTCGGGTGGAAAGTCGCGCCCAATTCAGCCTCCACGTCGGCGGGCAGGCGATGGCGGTCGGTGTAGTGCAGGTTCACGTCAAAGGGCTTCATCCGCTTCAGCACCGCCAGGCCGATGCGTCCGGCCGCCACCACGCCCACGTCCATGCCCTCGATGTCATACGAACGCGACGCGGCGTCGGCGATGTTCCAGCCGCCGCGCACCACCCATCCGTACTGGGGAATGTAGTCGCGCACCAGCGCCAGCATCTGCATCACGGCGTGCTCTGCCACGCTGATGCTGTTGCACCAGGTGACCTCTGCCACCGTGATGCCCCGATCGATTGCCGACTGCAGGTCAACGTGGTCCGAGCCAATACCGGCGGTGATGGCCAGCCTCAGGTTCGTGGCCTTCTCGATGCGCTCCGCCGTCAGGTATCCGGGCCAGAAGGGCTGCGAGATGACCACATCCGCGTCCACCAACTCTCGCTCGAAAACAGAATCGGGCCCATCCTTGTCCGAAGTCACCACAAACTCATGGCCGCGGGACTTCAGGAACGGCTCGAGGCCGAGCCCGCCCGATACCGATCCCAGCAGATGACCGGGCGTAAAGTCCAGGCCCGATGGCGAGGGCAGCGTCTGACCGTCGGGATACTGGCTCAATGTGGGTATGCCCTGGCGCGCGTAGGCGGGCGGGAAGCCCGACACGGGATCGTCGTAGAGAACGCAAAGGATCTTCTGGCCGGCATTGGAACTCATCGATAACCTCCCTGGCGTATGCTCTACACCTGTCATTTTGAAAGTTGGCCTACTGTAACGCCGGGAATCATTGCGCGCAATGCAAGCGTATCCCGACTCTGGAGGATTCTGAGGAACGCAACTCTACGGGGCCGCCTCAGCTGAGGCGGCGTTGTGTTCAGCGGGGCAATCGTGGCTGGTTCTTCTCCCGGCGCCAGCGTCTGATCCGCCGCTCTACCAGGTATCTGGTCAACCATCCGATGCCCAATGCTATCCCCACGCACACCAGAATGTAACTATACGGTTCCGCCATGATTAGCACCTGCGCCGATGGTCGGGTATGCCCCGACCGTCTCTATTGTCTCCTGTTACGGCGACTAACAGCGGGCGGATTGTTGGTGATGCGCTCTGGACGCCCAGCACCACGCCTAACCCTCAGACAGATGAACCGGACCAGATGGTCGACAGCTCGGTTAGGATTACCGTATCCCACGGCGCGACATTGCCAATAATCGGGCGGTTTGGAAATCCCAGACACTGCTGGGCTGTTTATGCTGTTTGTGTCGTGATCCTACAAATGCAATCCCCGCAAGGGATGCGCACCGCTGGCCGTAATCGCCACTATTAATCCTGACCAATAATTCGCAAAAAACATGATGGACAGCGTTGCCATCTGCCAGTACAGCCATACCAACGGCCCGAGGACTATCTCTCGACCAGTAACGCCTGATTCACGACTCAGTATTTCGCCTACTGTGATAAATGTCAGGAAATAGAAAATTGCCGCAACGAAAGGCGCGATTACAGTGATCCAATAAGCGATCACAATCCCACCTGGCTGTTGGTTGGGGTAGGTCAGGTCGAAATCCTGCTGCCAAAGAGCGAATCCCAGCGCAGCCGTCGCAACGGCCAATATGGCAATAGCCATCTGTTGATAATTCCAAGTCTTGGGCCCCATGCCGATTGTGACCAGATCAGCCGTTGCCCGCTCGTTTTTTGGTGCCGCGCGTGCCCCGCCAGATTGCAATAATTCCAATCGGGATCCACGGGACCGCCACCACGATTGCCGGCCAGTAGCGGGGGTCAGACAGGACACCGGCAGCGCTTCCGGCCACCAATACAGTGACCGTGGCGACTAGTCCAGCGATCAGCGTGGGTATACCGATCATCGTCAGCACTGAAAATTCTTTGGCAGACAAATCCTCTCCAACCACATTCATCGCAAAATTCAGCGTACTTTGCGCAGAAATAATCTGATTTGATGATCGCACAGTTCACAGTTTAGCACTGGCTTTACACACGTGCATCATGCCAATCCGCGCTCCTGCAGCACCGGTCTGATGGCCTCGACCACTGCCGGCAGGTACTCGTTCCAGTCGCCCACGATGCCGTAGTCGGCGGCGCGGAAAATCGCCGCCCGGTGGTTGCGGTTGATGGCCAGGATGACGCCGGCCTTCTGGATGCCCACCGTGTGGTTGAATGCCCCGCGGATGCCCACTGCCAGGTAAACCTGGGGAGCAATCGTGCGCCCACTGATCCCTACCTGGACGTGGTGCGGCAGCCAGCCGGAATGCACCACGTTGCGGGTGGTACAGATGGACGCGCCAATGGTGGACGCCAACTCCTGCGCGGCGGGCACTCCTTCTTCCGTAACGCCCATGCCAACGCCGACGACCACCTCCGCCGACGTGAGTTCCAGCGCGCCGTGCTCTTCAGAGAAATGCTCGCTGATAAGGTTTACATCGGCGTCAGCCGATGCAGCGGGAGGGATGGCGTCCACGCGCGCCAGCCTCGCGCCGTCCTCGGGCACGGCTGGCGTGAGCACGCCGGGTCTCAACGTCACCAGGTTGGGCAGGGTTTTGGACAGGATCGGCGCGACCACGTTTCCGCCCAGGGCCGGCTTGAGTTGCACCAGCTGGCCGCCATCGTTGATCTCCAGGTCGATGGCGTCACCGGTGAGACCCAGCTGTTGTCGGGCGGCGATGCGGGCGGCCAGGTCCCGCCCATCTGCGGTGGCGGCGAACAGGACGGCGTATGGCGGGTCGGCTGCGATGGCGCCCGAAAGGCTGTCAGCCACGCCGCGCCCGCAAACGGGACCCAGGTCGGTGTTGTCGAGGGTGAGCACGCGATCCGCGCCGCCCATAACCAACTGCCGCAGTATCTCCGCCTGGTTCCCAGGTTCGCCGATTGAGTCGCTGATCACCACCGCGACGACTTCGCTCTGCGTCACGGGCGTGAGCGCGCGGGCCTTGCCCAGCATCTCCAGCGTCACCTGCCGCACACCGTCGGACGACAACTCGGCCACCACCCAGATGGGCTGGTCGCCCGCCTCATAGTGAGGCAAATCTTCATCTCCGGAATCCTGTCCGGCGCCTTCGGCGAGAGATGCCAGCCGTTCCTGGAGGTGTTCGGCTATCAGGCGCGCGGCCTCGTCAGGCGTCTCGTCGCGGATCACCACGCCCAGGCGGTCGGGTTCCACCAGCCGGATATCCTCCACCCACGTGGGCGAACCCTCCAGCCCGAACAGGGAGAGATCATCGGTGAGGTCGGCGCAGGTCAGTTGCTCGACGGCTTTGGCTTCCGCCTCGGCCATCTCCTCCCGACCCGGGTAGCGTTCCTGTCCGGCGCCCTCGGTGACGCACACCACGGCGGGTAGCGCACACTCCAGCACCTGGTATCCCTCGTCGGTGGCGCGTTCGACGGTGATCCGGTTGCCGCCCCGGTCCACCTCCAGCTTGCGGACGTTGCTGATGTGGGGCAGACCCATCAACTCAGCCACCTCCGGCCCCACCTGCCCCGTCTCGGCGTCGCTGCTGTTGCGCCCGCACACGATGAGATCCGGGGCCTCGCGCTGCAACGCCAGTGAGAGCGCCTGCGCGGTCGCCAGCGTGTCGCTGCCGGCCAACGCCCGGTCCGACAGCAGGACGGCGCGGTCCGCGCCCAGCGCGTAGCACTGGGTCAGGCCCTCGGCGGCGTTGGGGGGCCCCATGGACAGGGCAAGCACGCTGTCGCCTTCGTCTCCCTTGAGGTCAACCGCCATGTTGATGCCCAGCAGGTCGAAGGGGTTGATCTCCGACGGCACGCCCTCGCGCTGGATGACCTTGTTCTCATAGTCGAACTGTATGCGGGAAACGACGGGAACGTATTTCACGCAGACTGCAATCTTCATCGAGGTCATGCTCCTTAACTCCCTCTCCCCCGGTGGGAGAGGGCAGGGGTGAGGGGGCCTTATTGGGTTCCGCCGCCGGCCAGTTCGCGGCGGATTTGTTTGTCCAATCGTTGGACGCCGTCGCTCACGGACACCGGGTATCGTTTCGGCGCTCTGAGTCGTCGGTGCCCGGCGGGCAACGCCGCCAACCCATCTGCGACACGCTGGCGCGCAGCGTCGATGGGGCTCGGCGGCAGGGAGCGCCGGCCGTCGGCCATTGCCAGCGTGAGCAGCGGTTCACCGATGTCAAGGCGTTCGTCTTCGAGGGCGATCACGTCGCCGGCCATGTTTCCGTCGGCATCGCGCAATCGGAACACCTGCTTGCCGCCGGGCAGGGACGCCTTGCCGGCGCTGAGTTTCATCACGGGCCGGCCGTCGTAGCACACCATCTTGTACACCATGTCGCAATACGGGGCATCGGCGGACACGCCCACGCGCGTGCCCACGCCGAACATGTCGATGGGCGCGCCGCCCTGGATCAGGCGCTCCAGCTCGTATTCGTCCAGACCGCCGCTGGCGACGATGCGCACGTAGTCCAGACCGGCGTCGTCCAGTATCCGCCGCACCTGCCTGCTGAGATCGTCAAAGTCGCCCGAATCCAGTCGCACACCCGTCAGGCGATGCCCCTCGCTTTCCATCTCGTTCGCCACATCGACGGCGATGTGGGCCGCGTTGATGGTGTCGTAGGTATCCAGCAAGAGGATGCTGCGATCGGGGAACCGGCGCGCGTAGGCGCGGAAGGCGTCAACCTCGTGGTCAAAACTGGTGATGTACGAGTGGGCCATGGTGCCGGTGGGCGGAATCCCGTAACGTCGCGCCGCCAGGACGTTGCTGGTCGCGCCGAACCCCGCCACATAGGACGCCCGCGCCATCCGGAGCGAAGCCTCAGACCCATGGGTGCGCCGCGCCGCAAAGTCGGCCAGCGGTCGGCCGTCAGCTGCATCCACGCAGCGGGCCGACTTGGTCGCCAGGAGACTCTGGTACTGCACCTGGTTGATGACGATGGTCTCCGCCAGTTGGGCCGCAATGACGGGCGCGGTCACTTCCAATATCGGTTCCTCGGTGAAGAACAGGCTCCCTTCGGGCATGGCGCGCACGCTGCCGGAGAACCTGAACCCACGCAGGTAATCGAGGAATTCCTCCGTGAAAACGCCGGTATCCCGCAGATAATCTACGGCCGCATCGTTGAAGGACAGCGCTTCCAGGCAATCGAGGGCATCGTCCACTCCTGCGGCCACCATATAGCCGCGGTCGGGCGGATATTCGCGCACATAAAGGCTGAATGTGGCTTGCCCATCCATCCCCTCGGCGAAGTAGGACTGGGCCATGGTCAGCTCGTAGAAATCCGTCAGCAGGCCGATGTCGCCGGCTGGGATTGGCAGATATGGGTATTCGATCTGGCTGGTCATGGGAGTTGACTGCACCGGGCGACAACGTCGCGCATTTCGTCCGCCCGATTGCAGTGAATGGCATTATCGGGCGGCCCTGCGGCGGTGTCAAACGTCGGTTACACTGTCCGCCACACCAGAGAAGGACCTGCCAACATGACCAATCTCGCCACACGCCACGACGGACGCCGACCGGACCAGCTTCGCGACATACGCATAACCACCGGCAGCCAGCAAACCGCCGAAGGCTCCGCGCTCATTGAGATGGGCAACACGGCCGTGCTCTGCGCGGCATCGGTGGAAGAAGAGGTGCCGCGTTGGATGCGCGGGCGCGGCACAGGTTGGGTCACTGCCGAGTACGACATGCTGCCCCGCGCCACGTCATCCCGCCGTCGCAGAGACCGCGACAGCGGACGCACTGCCAGCCGTTCCCAGGAAATCCAGCGTCTCATCGGCCGCTCGTTGCGGGCGGCCACCGATCTGGCGGGGCTGGGAGAGCGTGCCATCTACCTGGACTGCGATGTGCTGCAGGCCGACGGCGGCACACGCACCGCCGCCATCACCGGCGCGTACGTGGCGCTTCGCCAGGCGTTGCTGGGGTTGACGGACGACGGCAAGTTGGAACGTGTCCCGCTTCGCTGTGCGGTCGCCGCCGTCAGCGTGGGCCTGCAGGGCGGCCGGCTGCTCCTCGACCTTGACTACGCCGAAGACTCCACCGCCGACGCGGACTTCAACATCGTCATGACCGACGCCGGCGACCTGGTGGAGATCCAAGCCACCGCCGAGGGTGAACCGTTCCCCCGCCACCGCGTTGGCGATGCGCTGGCCCTGGCCGCCCGAGGAATGGAACAGCTATTCGCGGCGCAGCGAGGGGCGAGGTCGTGCAAGGTCGAAAATTAGCATACTCTTCACTAGGGTTTTCTCAAGAGACGCCTGTATTGATCGTTGCGACAATCCCAATAGGAGGCAGCCCGATGCCAAGCAAAAGAGTATTGGAAGCGGCAGAGTCTATTCTGTCAACTCTACGTGATGATCCCGGATGGTTTCTTTATGACGCTCTCAACAAGGCAGTCCCGTTGGGGATGAAGCTTAAACCTTTGGGGGAGATGGACGAACATCTACGAGCCCTACTCGTTGTGCACGTGAGCGATATGTACTTGTGGCGCGCAGAAGGTAAAGTGGATGCGGCGGATGCTGCCATCATGTTCGAGGAAAACCCTGAGCTGCGCAAATTACTGGAGTAAATGCGCAGCTCGCCGTTCTCAGTCGGGTATGGGCGCTCTTGATATGCTCCTTATCGGCTGGCGACACCGTTGGGCCTCCACCACGTGTGCAGGTGTAGAAACATGGTCGGGCAAAACCGCAGTTGACCTCAGGGGAAGGCTTTGCTAAGGTACGCACTCAGTGCAAACGGAATTTCTGTGATAGCGTTGCTGAGATTTTTCTCAGTGGGCACCAATTCCGACACAGGGTAAAAAATGGCACTGCCACCACAACGGGCTTTTCTGCGGCCAATCTTGGACATTGCCGCGCAGTCCGAGAGGAGATTGGCCTACAAAGACATCATCGAGGGATTGATACTGTCGCTATCGTTGAGTGACGGCGACCTATTGGAAAGGACGCCGCGCGGAGCGTTGCGGGTTGAGAAGCATACACGGTACTCAATGCACTTGCTCAAAATCGCAGGATTGCTGGAGGCGCCGTCGCATGGAGAAGAGCGAGGACGTTACTGCATTACTGAGAAAGGGCGGCAATATCTCCGTGAGCATACGGAAGCTATTGATCCAGCGCAACTCAATATGCTTGTTGCCGGACAGGAACACCGACAGGATACCCCGCTACCGATTGGTGTAGCCCCGCCAGCGGGCGATGTTTCGCCAGACGAGCAAATTGAAGTGACCTATGAACAGATCCATTCTATACTCGTCGGTGAGTTACTGAACGCTCTGAAAAACGTATCTCCAGAGCGTTTCGAGGAACTGGTCGTTGATCTGCTGGTCAAAATAGGGTATGGACGCGGGCAACAAGTGGGACGCAGTGGCGACGGTGGCATTGACGGCATCATTACGCAGGATAGACTTGGATTTGAAAAGGTCTATGTCCAAGCCAAGCGCTGGAATGCTGCACAAATCAGCGAGCCAGAAATCCGCAGTTTTTCCGGTAGCCTAGACACGCACGGCGCTACCAAGGGTGTGTTTATTACCACATCCCGATTCAACGAGAGGGCTAGGCGGGCCGCTGATGATGTCGCAAGGAACAATAAAACTTTACTGTTGCTCGACGGGCCTGCATTGGTGAATCTGATGATTGAGTACAATGTTGGCGTGGTCGTCAGAGCAGTGTATGAGGTCAAAGAGTTGGACGAAAACTATTTTGCCGACGCCTGATCACCGCGGTCAAATCTACTACGTGTGCCCAGCTAACCCACCTCCACCCCCTCCGCGTCCAGCACCGTTACGCCGTAGCCGAGCTCGCGCAGCGGGTCCTCCACTTGCTCGCGGTCTCCCACCACCAGGATGGTGAGGCGGTCCGTACGCAGATACTCGGCGCCCACTCGGTGTGTATCGGCCAGGTTGACGCCGGCCAGCCGTTCCTCGAAGGTGCGGAAGTAGTCGTCGGGCAAGCCGAACTGCGCCAGCGTCACCAACTGAGACAGCAACTGTGCCGGACGCTCAAAGCCGGCCGGGTACCCCAGGCGCAATCCGTTTTTGGCGTTGTGCAGTTCGTCATCGGTCAGCGGACGTTCTCCACTTATGTCGGCGAACTCCTTGAGCGTTTCTACCACGGCTTCCCGCGTCACCGCGGTCTGTACGCTCCCGCCCGCCGACATCAGTGAGGGAGCGTTGTACCACGAGATTCCGGAGTTGTAGCCGTATGAGTAGCCCTTGTCCTGCCGGAGGTTCTGGTTGAGGCGAGCCGAGAACTGCCCTCCGAAAGCGTAGTTCAGCACCGACAGCGCCATGTGGTCGGCATGGCTGCGCTCCACGAGTGGCAATCCGGCGCGTATCACCGACTGCGCAGCGCCGGGCTTGTCGATCAGGTAGAGGCGCACTCCATCTCCACCTGACGGCGCATCTCCGATGTCGACGGTGGCCGCCGTTTCAGCTGGCGCCGCCCAATCCGCAAACCATTCCTGTGCGGCGGCGATGGCGTCGTCCAAGTTCACATCGCCGGCGACCATCAGGCACAGTCGGTCAGGTCGGAGGGCCTGTTGGTGCCTGGCCACCATGTCCGTGCGCTGCGCGGTGGCCACGGACGCCTCATTGCCAAGGTTCGAGTGCGCGTACGGCGATCCTGACCCGAACACAAGCGTGCCGAAGTTGGAGTCGGCAACGAATCCCGCGTCGTCCTTGGCCCGGCGCAGGTCGGTCAATCTCTCGCGACGCACCCGCTCCAGCTCATGCTGGGGGAAATTGGCGTTGCGGGCCACGTCTGCGGCCAGGCCCAGCGCGTGCCCCCAGTGCCGGTCCAGCGTTTCCGCGGTCAACAGGGTCAGCTCCTTGCGCGCTTCGGTGGCCAGGCGGGACCCGATGTGCTCGAAAGCCGCCGAAATCTCCTGGCTGGTGCGGTTGGTGGTTCCCTCGTCCATCATCGACGTCATGAAAGATGACAGACCCGGCAGGTCGGCGGGGTCGCCGGTGGCGCCGGCTCTTGCCATCAGGGCAAACGACACCAGGGGCAGACCCGGTTTGTTGACGGCTATAACCTCCATGCCATTGGCCAGGCGGCCCCGCTCGGGCATCGGCGGAACAAATGTCGCCGTGGCGCCGCCGGCCGGCTGCTTCGTGCGATCGACGGCTGACGACGCCGTCTTCAGCGGGCGCTCGGGGTACACACGCATGCGCACCTGCCCACCCTGCATGATCTGGCTGTGCACCCGCAACACGTCCTCTCGCGTCACGCGCCGGTAGTCGTCCATCACCCGGTTCAGGCGGTCCGGATCACCGGTGAAAACGTTGAAGTAGTTCAGCGCGTCGGCGCGACCGCCAAACCCGCCGACGCGGGACAGCGTGCGGTAGTGTTGCATCTCGATGCGGTTGATGGCCCGCTCGAACTCCTCGTCGGTGGGCGGCTCGGCAGCGATGCTGGCCAGAACCTCCTCGGCCGCCGTCTCCACCTCGTCCAGCGTGTGGCCTTCGGCCGGGGTCAACTCCATGCGGAACTGTCCGGCAATTTCCGCAGCGTAATAGTTCACCGAAGCCGACTGCGCGATCTGCTGCTCATACACCAGCGACCGGTACATGCGGCTACTGTGCCCGTCGGACAGTATCGCCCTCAGGATGTCGCTCGCATCGTCGTCGCCGGACATGTTGGCCGGCGCCAGCCAGACCGAATACTGCCGTGGCAGCGTCACCCGGTCGGTCATTTCAAGGTCGACGCGGCCCGCCAGCGGCGAGTCCGCGCGCGCAATGCGGCGCACCGCCGGGCCCGGGTCCAGGTCCGCAAAGTATCGTTCCGCCAAACCCAGCGCTTCGCTGGTGTCGATGTCTCCGGCGATGGCCAGGCTCGCGTTCGACGGTGAGTAGAACCGGCGGAAAAAGTCCTTCACATCATCCAGGCTGGCGGCATCAAGGTCTTCCTGGGAACCAATCGTCATCCAGTGGTATGGGTGAGGCAGGGGAAACAGCGCCTGTTGGATGTGCCACTGGGCCATGCCGTACGGCCGGTTTTCGTAGCTCTGCCGCCGTTCGTTTTTGACCACGTCGCGCTCGGTGTCGAACCCGTCCTGGTCAAGCGCGTCCAGCAGGAACCCCATTCGGTCCGCCTCCAGCCAGAGCGCCAGTTCCAGGTAATTTGCCGGCACATCCTCCCAATAGTTGGTGCGATCTCCGGTGGTGGAGCCATTCAGCGTTGCGCCGATCTTTTGTAGCGGCTCAAAATGGCTGGCCTTGTGGTGCCTGGTGCCACGGAACATGATGTGCTCAAACAGGTGAGCGAACCCAGTGCGCCCGATCTCCTCGTCCTTGGATCCAACGTGGTACCACACGTTGATCGCCGCGACGGGAATCGACCGGTCCTGGTGCAGAATCACGTCCAGACCGTTGGGGAGAGTGTGTTTCTCAAAAGCTATGCCAGCCATAAATCAGCGTTCCTTTGCGATATGATGCGGCAATTGTAGCACCGGGCAGGGTTCGACCGGGGCGAACATCAACCCGGCCCAGCAATTGCAACCGGTCTTTGTGCTATATTCTCGACGATTTCCAACCCTGTGAGGGCGCTTACGTGTTATACGAAGTTGAGGTCGTCGCCGACGGCAACAGCCCCATGGACTTGAACCGCGTCTTCGACCTGCTCACTGACCCTCAACCCGTAATGCGGATCGTCGCGCCCGACCCCATGGGCAACGACGTGTGGTGCGACGTCACCGGATGGGAGAACGGCGCGCCCTGCCCCGCAATGGCGGCCCTGTCCGAAGACTCCGGCGAGGGCGTGATCATGTTGATCTACGGCGGCGAAGACGGCATCCGGCTCAAGCCTGCCGATCATCCTTCCGGTTGGGACGCCGACTCGGCAGAGCAGTGGGGCGAAGCCTGCCTGATGCTTGGCAGCAACGTCGAGATCGAGTACGCGCCGGCGGGCTGGGATTTCTCTCAGCATCCGCACTGATCCCGGGCGGATCAGCCCACGGCCGCGGTATCGTCCTCGGCCGGCGCGTCCGGCCAGGGTACTTCCTCGACCTTCGCCTCCGCAATCAGGGTGGCGAGCACGCCGGGAATGTCGCGCCGGTAGCCGCCCTTGCCGTCCTTGCGGGGCCGGAGCCGAGCGGCGGGGCCGCCATGCAGCAACTGGAACGCCTCGTCGTCCGACGCCGGCGGATGATCCAGGCTGTCGTCCAGTTCAACTGCGGCCACGTACACGCGCCGCGCCGCCGAATCGGCCTGCCTCTGCATGATCTCGCGGTACAGGCGCCAGCACAGCGGACTCTCCAGCGCCCCGCCGGAGCAGACCAACGCCACCCGGTCGTAGTTGCGGAACCTGCTCATGGGCGGTATGACCTGGGAGTTGTAGATGGTCTCCTCATCGTCCGCCAGCAGGCTCCAGCATTGCAGGCCGCGCTGCCTCAACTCCTCCTCCAGCCAGGTCACGATGGTGGAATCCACCGTTGACCCGATCAGGAGCACCCGCCGGTGGACCGTCTCCCCGACGCCCCATGGAACGTGCCCGTTGATGAAATCCGGCGGCACGCCGGCCGACCGCAAGAATACTTCGGGCAGGCCGACGCCCGAACGGGCCAGCGTATCCGCCCCGACGATGCTCGGGCCCTCATGTCGCAGAGTGTCCAGCGCCAGCGTTGCGCTCAGGTCGCAGTCCGCGAAAAGGGTCATGTCCACCACGCTGTTTTCCAGCAGTGTCCGGTCCAGTCGCGTCCGCACCAGGGACGTGTGTCGCAGGTCGCACCGGGTCAGGTTGGCAACGTCCAGGCAGGCTGCGTTCAGTTTGGCGCCGCTCAGGTTGGCGTCGGTGAGATCCGACATCGTCAGGTCGGCTTCGGTGAGGTCCGCACCGGACAGATTGGCGCCCACCAACGTCGAGAAGCCGACGTCGCAGTTGGTCAGGTCGGCTCCCCTCAGGTCGGCGTTGTTAAGGTTGCTGCCGCGCAGATCGGACCGGGTGAACACGGCCCCGGATGCGTGGGAGTCCTCGAAATTTGCGCGATTCAGGTTGCAGCGAGTCAGGTACGCTTCCCGCAACCTGGCCCCGGTGAACCTGCCGTGGCGCAGGTCGGCAGAGGTGAGGTCGATCTGCGTCAGGTCGTCGAACGAGAAGTCGACGCCAGGCATCCGAACGCCGCTGAGGTACGCGCCCGACAGGTCGAGATGGGCGCGTTCCTGGAAGAACTGGGCGCGCCAGCGTGCGATGGCAAAAGCGCGCCGCTTGGCGATGGCTACATGCTCTGGGTTGGACAACCAATTACCCCATTACGGGCGTCGCGGCTGAACTAATCGTCTCCGGCCGTCAGCGCGGCTTCTCGTCCGGCAAAAGCCGGCATCACCTCGGAGGAGAATATCGACAGCTGATCCTTGAACTCGCTCCAGGGCATTCCCTCAGGCCACTGGAGCACGATGTCCTCCAACCCGGGGTACTTCTCCTCAATTTCCCTCAGGAAGTCGATGAAGTCGCCGGGCGATCCGCAGAACCACGCCTTCTGCGCGACACCGTCCTCAACGCGCGGAGTGCGCGCCGGCGCTCCCGGCGTGCCCCAGGGCCGTCCCTCTTCATCGGTGTAGCGCACGAACCCGAAGGGCGCGAACCACTTGTAACGTTCGTCATGGAAGGGGCGAACCCGCTCGATGGCTTCTTCGCGGCTGCCCGCGATGTAGAATCCGAAGCCCAACGCCATGTCGCCGCCCAGCGGGATGTCGCGGCCGGCGGCTACCGCGGCAGAGTGATACTGCGAGATCATCTGCTCGGCGTACAGTTCGCCGGTGAGCGCCACCATGGCCTTGATGCCGCGCTCGGCGATGTAGTTCAACGTGCGGCCGCTGGCGATGGGCTGCCAGATCTCCACGGGCTTGTTGACGGGCCTGGGCACCATGGTGATTTCTTTCAAGTCGTAGCCGCGATAGGGCACGTTGGGAGGAATGGTGTAGTACTTGCCCTGGTGGCTCCACGAGTCCTCGTTGAACGCCTTGAGGATGACCTCCATCTGCTCCAGGAACAACTCGCGGTTGGCGTCGTTGTCGATCACGGGAGAGCCGAACGTTTCAACCTCGCGGGAGTGATAGCCGCGGCCCACGCCAAATATCATCCGTCCGCCGGTGAGGATGTCCGCCATGGCGAAGTCCTCGGCGATGCGCAGAGGGTGCCACATGGGGATGATGTTGAAAGCCTGTCCGAATTTCAGGTTCTTGGTCTGCCCTGCCAGGTGCACGCCCATCAGGATCAGGTTGGGGATGCACTCGTAGCCCTCATGCTGGAAGTGGTGTTCGGCCATCCACATGCAGTAGAAACCGCGCTCGTCCATGTGCTGGGCCAGCGCCTGGGCGTGGTCGTACGCCTGCGCCAGTTGCTCGTTGGTGTACCGCCGCTGGTCGGGGGGTGTGCCGTCCGCTCCCACGTTATCCAGGTCGATCTGCCCAACGTACAAAACCGAAAACCGCTTAATCATCCAGCCCATGCTCCGCTGTGATAAGAATTGGCGCAGATTATAGCACGGGGGATGTCACAGGCATCGAACCGCGCTTGTCTCCTCGATCATCTGGATCGAAACAATCGGGTTCACGACATGGAGCGATAATAGCGTTGACCGCTATGCTCGAAGTCCACCGTTTGTTTGGTATCCCGTGCCGGACTATATTGACCGGAGACATCTCTAGAATGGAATTCACCCAATATTTCCTGACGATGCGCCAACGGCCTGATCGTGCGATTATCGAGTTGGACTGGATACGACGAGTAATTGACAACCCGATAAGGGAAGCTGTGCAAGCGGATGGTCGGATCCGGAGTTGGGCGCCTATTGCGGAGGCGGAAGGCATCTGCGTGTTATCCTGCTTCCCGATGGGCTCACAGTGCACAATGCCTTCTTTGACAGGACGTTCCGACCATGAAAATCCAGTACTTTCCGGATACCGATACTCTCCATATCGAGCTTGCACCGGCAGAAATTCACGAAACGCGCGATCTGGATGAAGATACCCTGCTGGACCTGGACGCTGACGGCCGGCTCTGCGCCATAACCATCGAGCACGCGAGCGACCGGACGGCGATTCCGGATTTTTCCTACGAGGAAATAACCGCCGCCGCAGCCAAATCGCTATAATCCCCGCATTCCAACATGCAACATGGAGGCGATCCAATGGATTTGACCCTCAACGGTAGAATCGCGATCATCACCGGCGGGAGCCGCGGACTGGGTCGCCAGTGCGCCCTGTCGCTGGGCCGCGAAGGCTGCGCCGTGGGCATATGCGGACGCGACGGCGACCAGGTGAACCGCACGGTGGACGAACTCAAGGCTCTGGGCATCAAGGCAAGCGGCAGCCAGGCCGACGTCACCAAGGACGCTGACGCCGCCAAATTCCTCCAGGAAACAACCGACGCCCTGGGCGCGCCCGACATCCTGGTGAACAACGTCGGCGGCCGGCGCGGATCCGTGCTGTTCGACGAGACTCCCATGGAGCTGTTCATGGAAGGGCTTGAGGTCAACCTGATCTCGGCCGTGCGCATGACCAAGCTGGCCCTGCCCCACATGCAGGCGCAGGGTTGGGGGCGCGTCATCAACATCGCGTCCATCTACGGCCGCGAGCACGGCGGTTCGGTGGACTACATGACGGGCAAGGCCGGCATGATCGCGTTCTCCAAGCACCTGGCGTTGCAACTGGCCCAGACCGGCGTGCTGGTCAACTGCGTCGCGCCCGGCAGCATCGACTTCCCCGGCAGCAGTTGGGACCGGTTCCAGCAGAACAACACGCCCGAGGTGGTGGCGGATTTCATCGACCGCAACCTGCCCATGGGCAAGTTCGGCTGGCCCGAGCCCATCGGCGAGACCGTGGCGTTCTTGGCCTCCGACCGCGCCAACCTGATCACCGGCGCCTGCATCAACGTGGACGGCGGCCAGTCCAAGTCGCTGTTCTAGCGGCGATCAATAACGCAGCGGCCAAAACGAGGGGACGGGCAGTTGCACCCGTCCCCCCATCGTATTCGTACCATACCAGCGGGATATTTCACATCACGCCGGTTGGTGGACCGTTCCGACGAATTCCTGCCACGCCAGGACGCACTGTTCCGGAGCCGAGTGCTGTACGTAGCCGCCGGCCCCCGATATCCGCGCCAGCGTGCAGTTGGGCATCAGGTCGGCCTGACCCTGCGCACGGTCGGGTATGTCACCCTCGCTCAGCTCACCCACCATCGCCAGCGCAGGCGTCTGGATGGTCCGCAGCTTGTCGGAGAGGTTCTGGGTGCCCAGGTAGGCCAGCGTTTCCAGCACCACGTGACTGGCGGTCTGTCCCATCTGCTGGATGTACCATTCGTGATGCCCGGGCGCGGCATCTGCGCTGACCCGCCGGCCGCCCGTGGCCCGCGCCCAGCCCTCGACGCCTTCCTCAGAAACCAGGCGGTAGTAGTTCTGGTACGTGTCCACGCCAGTGAAGTTGTACGGCGACGTGCAGGTGGTAACGGTGTGCAGGCGCTCGGGGTATTGATACGCGAACTGCAGCGCGATGGTGCCGCCGATGGTCTCGCCAATCAGGTGCACCTTGTCGATTCCCAGGTGGTCCAGCAGGTTTTTCAGGTCCCCGGTGAATCCCTCCAGCGACCAGTCGTACCCGGGCTCAGGGACGGTGGAGCGGCCGAAGCCGCGGGCGTCCACGCGGATCACGCGGTACTGCCGGGCCAGTAGCGGCGGCCAGGCGTACCACAGCCGGCCGTTCTTGGCGTTGCCGTGGTGCAGCACGATGGTCTCCACCGTCGCCGGATCGCGCCACGGGTCGATGAAGTTATCGTCGTCGTAGTACATCTCCAGGTTGTCGGCAAGGGACGCTGTAGGCATGGCAACCTCCGGTGTGGTCGAGTGTGGCGTACTGTGTGACGACTAGACGGACAGGCTGCCGCCGGGCGTCTGATCCACCAGGGGAATCTGGACGCTGACACGGTCGACGTCGCCCACGCTGCGGGTGGTGTGCCCACGGCCGCTCAGGTCCTCGCAAAGCTCGATGTCGCCAACGTTGAAGATGCGCTTGGTGCCGTCTCCCAGACCGATCTCCACCTGCCCCTGCAGCGTGATTACGTACTGGCGGCGCGGCGCGGTGTGAAAGTCCACCAGCTGGGTGGGCTTGAGGCTGCTGAACTGCACGCCGATCGCCTCCTGCATGGCGGTTCGCATGGCGTGTCCCATCTGCTCGAAGGGCAACTCCATGTCCTCGATGTGCGACTCTCCGTCCTCGCCCGTGTAAATCCTGACTACCTGCATCGGTTCAAACCTCCGAGATCATTTCGCTCGCGCCCATCATAGCATCCGCGTCGCTGTGAAAATGCGCTTGCGCTCGTAAGCGTTGGATTGCGGCAATCGCCGTCCACCCGGATCATACCTCCGCCACCCATGATAGACTCGCCCCGGTTACGGGAACCACGCACCGCCGGAAACGGAGGATGATGATATGGAATCTGGGGAAACTACCAGGAAGCTGCTGGCAGCCAAGAAAGCGAAGGGATTGAGCTTCGCGGATCTGGGCAACGCCATCGGTCGGGACGAAGTTTGGGTTGCCGCCCTGCTCTATCGCCAAGCCAGCGCATCTGCCGAGGAAGCCAGCTACGTGGCCGCCGAGTTGGGCTTGGACCCCGACGTGGCGGAAGAACTCACCGAGCCTCCGGTCAAAGGCCTGGGCCCCGTCGTGCCAACCGACCCTCTCATCTACCGCTTCTACGAGATCATGCAGGTGTACGGCATGCCGTTGAAGGAAATCATCCACGAAAAGTTCGGTGACGGCATCATGAGCGCGATTGATTTCACCGTCAAAGTGGATAAAGAAGAAGACCCATACGGCGACCGGGTGCGGGTTACCTTGTCGGGGAAGTTCTTGCCCTACCGGCGGTGGTAGTGGAATTGCTATCCAAGCCAAAGTCAGCGAGATCCTCGCCCTCCAGGTGCAGGCTGATCGCTTCCCGAAGATTGTCCAGCGTCTCGTCGAGCGTCCGCCCCTGCGTTACTACGGCGACTTCGAGGCAGTTGGCGACGTAGTGTTCGCCGCTGCTGAATATAACGGCGTGGATGTTGCGCGAAAGGCTCATCACTCGGTCTCCAATTTATGTAAATCAACCCGCTACGCTGACACCGACCACTTCCCGCCCCATCGCACAAATGTCAAGCAGACAGCAGCCGCCACATTGCGGCGCGTTCTTGGTGCACGCTTCCTTGTGGTGTCGGTCCAGCAGGGCGTGGTACTCATTGTACACTTGCACGTCCTCGGGCACGCCGGCTTGGAACATCGCCTGCCACCCGTCGTAATTATCCCTGCCCTCCGGCGTCAGACCGACCCGCCGCATGATGCGGACGGTGTAGGCGTCGATCACGAATGACGGTTTGCCCGCCGCGTATACCAGAATATCGTCGGCGGTTTCCGGCCCAATGCCGTGGATGCCCAACAGTTCGTCGCGCAATGCCCGCGTCTCTGTCGCAAACATCACATCCAGGTTCCCGCCATACACCCCGCAAACGTGGGCCGCAAAGGCCTTTAGTTTCCGCGCCTTGGCGTTGTAATACCCCGACGGGCGCACCAGTTCCGCCAGGGCGTCCACCTCCATCTCATCCACCGCCGGGCAGTCGTCGACGCCGGCGGCCCTCAAGTTTGCCAGCGCCCGGTCCACGTTCCTCCACGCCGCCGCTTGGGTCAGGATCGCGCCGGCGATCATCTCGAAGCGACTGTCGCCGGGCCACCAGCCCTGCGGCCCGTAGGCATCCAGCAGCCGCCCGTATATCTCCATCAACCGCGTCACAGGCGCACCGGTATGGACTCTGAGAGTTCTATCCTTCGTTCGTCCACGCGGCAGCGGTAGGCCCAGACCTCGACGCCTCTCGCCACAGCCATCCGCAACGTCTCGCCCAACAGAGGGTCGGCCTCGTCATGGGGCGCGAACGCCTCCGCATCAGCGCGCTGGATCACGAAAATCACCCCAGCCCGATGTCCCGCGTCCATCGCCCCCATCAAGCTGTGTAGGTGCTTCACCCCTCTCAGCGTGGGCGCATCGGGAAACAGGCCAACACCGTCCTCCACCAGCGTCACCGACTTGGTTTCGACGTAGCAGGTTCCCTCCGGTCCTTCCAGCAGGAAGTCCAGCCGGCTCTCGCCAAACGTGCTCTCTGGGCGCACCGCCGGATATGCGACGAACTGCGGCAATTTCCCCTCCGTGATGGCCTCGGCCACCAGCTTGTTGGGCAACCTTGCGTCCGCTGACGACAACGCGTGCCCAATATCCACCAAAGCCAGGTCGAAGGCCGTCTTGCGAGACGTGCCCGCCGGCGCCGGAATCAGCAACACCCGGAACCCCGGCACCAGCAACTCTCGCATGCGGCCTGAATTTGGCACGTGAACCAGGTATTCCCGCTTGTCAACGTCCACCAGCGCGGCGAATCGGTTCAGCCGCCTGATGAATCGACCCTCAACCAGCGGGGGAAACTGCACAAACAACTCCCGTGTTCACGGCATCATTCGGGTTAGGGTGGGTCAGGTTGATCTAATCGTAGCAACCGGTCGCCCGCGGGCGCAACGGATCCCTGCGCGTGCCGGGTTGGAGCGCGATTGCCGAATGCGATAATTTGCGCGATGATGTCGCCGAGAGCCGCCTCCACGCCGTTCAGCCACGACCAACCCCAACCAGGAGACCAGAAATGACCCAAACCGTCTTGCGCACCGCCGTGGGGAACTACGGCCACACCACCCCGTTGAAGGACGGCGCCGTTTCGTCGGATTCGTTCGCCATGGAGCACATCGAGGTCTCGCCAGTTACCAGCATCTTCAGGCGCATGGTGCGGGAGCTGGAGTTCGACGTGGCGGAAATGGCGCTGTCCACGTACCTGTGCGCCCGCGCCCACGGCAAGCAGTTCACCGGCATACCGATTTTCCTCACCCGGGCCTTCTATCACGGTGGCATATCCGTCAATCGTCGCAGCGGCATTGAATCGCCCAAGGACCTGGAGGGCAAGCGCGTCGGTGTCCGCAGCTACACGTTGACGCCGGGGGTCTGGACCCGTGGCCTGCTGCAAACCGAGTACGGCGTCGACCTGGGCACCGTCACGTGGGTGCTCTCCGGCGACGAGCATGTGGCCGAGTATGTCGCGCCGGACAACGTGGTGTCCTCATCCAACAGCAACCTCGGCGAGATGCTTGCATCCGGCGAGATCGACGCCGCCATCGGAGCCGGCGTGGTGGACTCTCCCGACGTCGTGCCGCTCTTTGACGGAGCCGCCGACGCCGACGCTGCCTGGCACCACAAAACGAGCATCTACCCCATCAGCCACATGGTGGTTGTGAAAAACGCCGCCCTGGAATCCAATCCGGACCTGGCGCAGGAACTGTGTTCGACGTTCCAGACTGCGAAAAGCCTCTACATGGGACGCCTGCAATCCGGAGAAGCCAATGATGCCGCCGACCGCGCATTGCAAAATATGGCCCAGGTCGTGGGCGACGATCCCATACCCTACGGCGTGGAAAGTTCCCGAAAAACGCTGGAAGCCTTTATCCGCTTCAACGTCGATCAGCGGGTGATCCCGACGCACGTGGACGTTGAGGAACTGTTCCCGGCCGAAACTCTCGCCCTGTGATCGGCCGATCGAGCATCTGGCGGTGGCGGAACAGTGGCTAGACCGCCACCGCCTGCTCGTAATCCACTCTCCCAACCTGGCTCTCGGGGAAAATCTGCCAATCCAGCATCCACCGGTGGGTCCGCTCGAACATCTCCCGCGTGTACGTTTCAAACACGATGCGCTCGCCGGTTCCGGCTCTCCGGTGGTCGAACATGGAGTGGTACCGCTCCGGCAACTCCTTCAGGAAGTAGTGCTGGTACTTCTCCTTGGCCGTGTCGATCTCCACCTGGGCCCGCTGCAACGCGCGAAAGTACGCCCGTATCTGGTCATCGGTAGCGTCGCCGTTGATCAGGAACCCGATCATGAAGCTGGTTTCCAGGATCTTGCGGAACCCCTGCTGCTCCAACACATAGCCGGGCGCGCCGAACACGTTGGCCGCCTCCACCCTGCGGTCCAATGCCAGCTGCAAACGATCCCGCGGGTTGCCCACAAACTGGACCGCAATCTGATCGGGAGGCAACACGCTCTGCAACGCCTGCAATCCCGAGAAATGGCTGCCTGAGTGGAACCCCACGGCCACCTCAACCCCAGCCAGATCCTCGGGGTCCCGCAGCGGCGACTCGGGCGCAACCCAGATCGCGCTGGGCGTGATGGAGTACGCGCGCCCCCACATCCGGCCGTGCGACGCGCTGGCGGCCATCGTAACCGCCCAGTGGCACGCTGAGCTGATCTCGCAGGCTCGGCCCGCCTCCATGGACTCAAACGCTCCCCGCGTGATCTCCGTCGGCGCGCCTTCTGCGGAGTCGACCGACGGGTTGAGCGATTCGTCCGTCCGGCTGGACGCCACGAACTCATAGTCCAGGCCCTCGTCGGCGAAGAAGCCCTTCTCTTCAGCAACCCACTCCTGGAGCCTGCCATGGGGAACTATTCGGAACTTGGACATCACCAGCCTCCGACGCATCGATTTTCGTGGCCGAATTATCTCCCACGCCTCCCCTTGTATCAACCTGCGGTTGCCAATATCATGGCGATCCAGCCAAATCGCAACGCCAGCTGAAACCACATGGTCAAGTTCTCCTTCCGCCTCCCCAACGCCGACTACCTCGGTTTCCCGGCCACGGCCCAGGGAATCCTTGATACTGCCATAAAGGCGGAGGAACTCGGCTTCGACGCCGTGTTCGTCAACGACCACGTGATCGTGGACGACTCCGCCCGCAGCGAGCCCTGGCGACAGGTGTACGATCCCCTCATGTCCCTGGCCTACGTGGCGTCCCGCACGTCCCGGATCGGGCTGGGCACGTCGGTGCTGATCATGCCCTACCGCAACCCGGTGGTGACGGCCAAGATGATCGCCACGCTGGACCAGATGTCCAATGGACGGGCCATCGTCGGGGTGGGATCGGGCTGGAACGAGGACGAGTATGCCGCCCTGGGCGTGCCTCACAACGAACGCGGCGCGCGCACCAACGAGTACCTGCGGCTCTGGAAGGCCTGCTGGGAGCCGGACCCGGTGTCCTTCAAAGGCCGGTTCTTCTCCTTCGATGGCCTGTACACCAGCCCCAAACCGGTGCAACAGCCCCACCCACCCATCTGGATCGGCGGGTCCAGCCACGCCTCCCTGCGGCGGGCCGCCCGCTTCGCCCAGGTATGGCAGCCCACGCCCACGCCGCTGCCTACCCTGGTCAGCAACTGGCAGTACCTCAATGACGTGTCCGCCGAAATCGAGCGCGAGGAGCCGCCCCGGGTGCGCATGAGCTTTCGGGCCATAATCAGCGACATCACCGGCGTCTCCGCATCGGGCAGCGACCGTCCGCCGGGCCTGGGCACCACGGCACAGATCGCCTCCGACATCAACCGCTACCGTCAGGAGGCCGGGCTGGAGGAATTCCAGCTAAACTGCCACGAATGCGGCAGCCTGCAGCAACTCCTGGACACCATGGACGCGCTGGCCCAGGAAGTCATCCCGAAGGTGGACGCATAGCGATGCTGGCCCCGACCTCCTTTCCCACGGACACCATCGAAAAGCGCCGCGTCCTTATGGACGCGGTGGAAAACGTGCGTCCCATCCTGGAGGCCGGCGCCGCCGAGTCCGAAGAGATCGGCACCCTGCCGGCGGCGTCGGTGGACGCGCTGTACGACTCGGGCCTGTTCCGGCTTAAGCTGCCCCTTGCGCTGGGCGGAGCCGAGGCCGACGTGATCACCCAGCTGGACGTGCTGGAAGCGGTCAGCCGAATCGATCCCGCGTCCGGCTGGTGTTTGATGATCGGCGCGGCCAGCGCGGGCAGCCTGGGGGCGTTCTTGCCCGACGAGTCCATCGAGGAGCTGTTCGTCGGGGGACGCCCGCCTCGCACGGCCGGCGTGCAGGCTCCCTACGGCGTAGCCACGCCGGTGCAGGGAGGCTACCGCCTTACCGGACGCTGGCGCTTCGGCAGCGGCGTACAGCACGCCGATTGGGTCTCGGCCGGCGCGCGCGTGGCTGCCGACGCTCAGCCGGGCCATCCCAACGTGCTACGTGTCATCGTACCGAGGTCGCAGGTCAAGATCCACGACAACTGGCAGGTGATGGGTCTGCGGGGCACCGGAAGCTGCGACTTCTCCATGACCGACCAGTTCGTTCCCAACCGCCTGGCGTGGGACGCCACGTCGGTGGAACCTCGCCGCGGCGGCGGGCTGTACCGTTTGGGCCGGCCCGGCTATGTCACCAACGAGCACTCCGCCTTCGCCCTGGGCGTGGGCCGCCGTGCGCTGGATGCGGTGACCGATTTGGCGGCATCCAAGATACGCGGGTACAACTCGGCCAACCTGGTGGCCAATCGCCAGACCTTCCAGCGCGTCCTCGGCGAGTGCGACATGAAGCTTCGGGCGGCCCGCTCGCTCAATGTTGAAATCCTGGAGGAGGCCTGGCGCTGCGTTTGCGACGGATACACTCCGCCGCCGCCGTTGCAGGCCCAGATGCGCTCAGTCGCCACGTACACCACCGACATTGCCGCGGAGGTAGCGTCCCAGGCGTTCCGATACGGCGGCGGCGAGGCGCTTTTCGCCGGCAACATCCTGCAACAGTGCCTGCGCGATATCCACGCCGCCGCTCAGCACCAGATGGTCAGCGACACCGCCTACGAGAATCACGGCCAATTCATGCTCGGCCTGCCCGACGCGCGGGTCATGGAATGACGCGCCCGTCGCATCACGCGGCCGTGTTATCATCCCGCCCATGCCTGCCGCCATCCGCAAAGCCGTAATCCCCGCCGCCGGCTTGGGGACCCGCTTCCTGCCTGTCACCCGTTCCGTGCCCAAGGAGCTATTGCCCATCCTGGACCGGCCCATGCTGCAATACGTGGTGGCGGAGGCCGCTGAAGCCGGCATCACCGACGTTATCATCGTAACCTCGCCGGGCAAGGAAGGCATCGCCGACTACTTCCGGCCGCGCCCCGACCTGGAGGAACGGCTGGCCGATGACGCGGCGCTGCTGGAAAAGGTGCAGTCGGGAGCGCGGCTGGCCGACGTGTCGTTTGTGATACAGGAGGAACCGCTGGGCCTGGGCCACGCCGTGCTCACGGCCAGAGATGCCGTGGGCGACGAGCCCTTCGCCGTCATCCTGCCCGATGACATCATCGCCCATACGCCAGGCGTCCTCTCGCAGATGATGTCCGGAATGGCCGACGCTGGCGATGCGGCCGCCGTCGCCGTCGAGCGCGTCCCCTGGGAGGTCGTGCACAACTATGGCGTGGTGGATGCCGAACCGGTGGGAGGCGGAGGACATCGAGTGCGCGGGCTGGTGGAAAAACCCCCGCCGGGCACCGCGCCATCCAACCTGTCCATCGTGGGGCGTTACCTGCTGCCCTCTGCCGTCTTCGACTGCTTGGAACGCACGCCGCCGGGCGCGCGCAACGAGATCCAACTCACCGACGGCCTGGCCCTGCTGATGGAGGATACCCCGCTCTACGCCTGCGAATTCGAGGGCATCCGCTACGACGGCGGCAACCCCATGGGCCTGCTGCGCGCCTCCCTGGAGCATGCCTTGCAACGGGACGATACCCGCGACGCGGCCGCCGCGTTGATCAGGGAACTGGCCGACGGGTTGTGAACAACATCCACATCTACGGGACTGACCGATGAAAACAGCAGTCATGGGCGCCGGCAGCATCGGCGGATTTTTCGGCGGCATGCTGGCCCGCGACGGTCACGACGTCACCCTCATCGCTCGCGGCGAGCACCTGGACGCCATCCGGCAGGACGGTCTGAAGATGCACACCGAGGCAGGGGATTTCACGGTTCCCTGCTCGGCCACCGACAATCCGGCGGACATCGGCCCTGTGGACCTGGCCCTGCTCACCACCAAGACGTACCACAACGTCGACGCCGTGCCCACGATGGCTCCGCTAATCGGCCCCGACACCGCCGTCCTCTGCCTGCAGAACGGCATCGATTCGTACCGGCCGCTGCTGGACGCTTATCCGGGCGCTGCCGTCCTGCCCGGCGCCGCCTACATCGAGGCGAGCCGTTTGGGCCCCGGCGTCGTACGGCAGGCCGGCCCCGTGGTGCGCATCGTAACCGGCCCCGTTCGCGGAGCCGACCCTTCACATGGTGGCCGGGCCGAGCAAATTGCCCAGGCGTTCCAGAACGCCGGCGTGCCGGCCGAGGCCTCAGACGACATCGCCGTCACCCTGTGGACCAAGTTCCTGTTCATCGCCACCATGGCCGGGACCAGTTCGCTGGCCCGCGAATACATCAACGACCTGCTGCCCCGTCCCGAATGGCGCAAAATCATCGTGGGCTGCATGGAGGAGATCGAACGTACGGGCCGAGCCTCCGGCGTTGACCTCGCTCCGGGCATCGTGCCCGACACGCTGCGCTACATTGAGGAGGGTGGGGCCGCCATGCGGTCGTCCATGCACGCCGACCTGGTGGCCGGACGGCCCATGGAGTTGGAAACCCTCAACGGCGCAGTGGTTCGCGCCGGCGAGGCAACGGGCACGCCCACGCCCATCAACGACGTGATCTATGCGGCGCTGAAGCCCTACGCCGGCGGAAGCGCGGCGTAACCGTCCGGACCCCGACGCCGCGCCGTCCGTCAGATGCCGTAGCTGCGGAACAGGTCCAGGGCCGCCAGCTTATCGTCCAGCGAGCCAAACGCCATCGTGTAATAGCCCTGGTAGCCGGCCGATTCCAGACGGCGGAATGTGGCGGGAAAATCGATATTGCCCTGGCCGGGCAGCATGTGGATCTCCACCTCGCCCGTGTTGTCGGCCAGTCGCACCTCTCCGATGCGGTTCACGTCCAGGGAGTCGATGAATCCGCCGATTCCCTCCGGAACCAGGTTGGCATGGTTCACCGTGAACGCCCAGCCGAAACGCTCGGACGTGATGGCGTCGAAGAAATACCGGCACTCTTCGACGGTGTGGCCGAGGTAGTGGACCTCCGCGCTATCCGGCTCCCGGTTCAGGTTTTCGAAGAACAGGTTGACGCCGCTGTTCTCCGCATAGTCGGTCGCCCGCATCAGCCGCTCCCGAGCAGCTGCCATGCGTTCGTCAAACGCCGAGCTGAAGTGCATGCCCGCGTGCACCACCACGCCGTGGGCGGTGATGCGGCGCGCCAGGTCGATGTTGCCGCGCAGGTAGGCGTCCACGCCGTCGCTGACGTGGGGCGCGAACTCGGCCACGTTCACCGCGGACGCCGTATGCACCGTCACCGTGATTTCGTGGTCGTCCATCACGGAGCGGACGGCGCGCAGCCGGTCGTCGGGCCAGTTGTCCACCCGGTTCGGCCCGGTGTCGGCGGAGAAATCCAGGTAGTGGATGCCGTGCTCGGCGGCGAAAGCCAGCGATTCCTCCAGCCGGGCCGCGCCCGAGTCGTACCCGATTCGTTCAATAAAATCCAAGATGTCACCTTACGCGGTCGCAACCGCCGCCAGTTTGTCGGGTATCCACCCTCTGAGCAGGTCC
The DNA here is from genome assembly GCA_022823105.1 of Dehalococcoidia bacterium. Classification (GTDB taxonomy): domain Bacteria; phylum Chloroflexota; class Dehalococcoidia; order Lucifugimonadales; family UBA3495; genus Bin87. Next base: position 2,643 of record JAJDXU010000423.1, on the reverse strand, counting down.
ATGAGCTCGTCGCGGCACTCGTCCAGGCGATGCTCCGCGCCTTCGTAGAGCACCAGCTCACGCGGGTCCTTGGCCCAGTCGTGAATTGCCACCGCACACGAGAAGGGCAGGCGCGTGTCGGCCTTGCCGTGCACCACCAGCAGCGGCGTCGGCGAGAGCATGCCCGCGCCCTGGGCGCCGTAGGTCTGCGGAGACAACGACACGACGCCGGCAACGTGGTCGCTGAACGCCGCCGCTGCGATCACCACCGCGCCTCCAAAGGAGTGTCCCACCACCACCGCCGGCCCGTACTGCATCGCTCGCAGGAAGTTGATGCCGGCCAGCAGGTCCAGCGCGCATTCCTGTATGTCGTTGGGATAACGGTAGTCCATCCTGAGCGATGTGATGCCTTGTCCGGTGAACTCCTGGGATAGCTCGGCATAGAGGCCGGATGCCGGCCCGCCGAACCCTCCGCGCGCGCCACAAACCCAGATGACGGCGCGGTTGGCGTCCGGGGCGGCGTGCAGGATGGCGCGAATATCTCCTCGGGTCGCGCGTATCACCAGTCCTTCGCCGGCATCGCCTTCGTGGGGCGGACCCACCAGCACCTGATCAATACGGATGCCCAATCGCGACTCGGAGCCGGATGAGTCGTCTGCTCCCTGTTGACTGGTCATGGTCTAATCATCCTGTCCATCGCGGCTGGCGCCACCGACTGGTTCGGCTTCCTGATCCACGTCTGCGTCCTCTATGTCGTCCAGGTCGAGGTCCGGAATTGCCGGCGCCTCCAATGGCAGGCCCAGGATCATCTCGGTGAATTCTCCAGCTTCGGATTCGACCTCGATGGTGCCGCCGTGTTCTCGGATAATGTCGTTGCAGATCGAGAGGCCCAGTCCGGTGCCCTGCCCGGTGGGTTTGGTTGTGAAGAACGGGTTGAATATCTGCTCGATGATTTCGGGAGGCATGCCGCTCCCGTTATCGCGGATCCGGACCTCCACATGGTCTTCTTTCTTCCGCGTGGTGAGCAGCAGCGTGGGCATGTATCCATTTTCGCCGGAGGATTCAATGAGACCGCGGCGCTTTTCATCCGTGGCGTAACAGGCGTTGCTCACCATGTTGAGGAAAACGCGACCGATGTCCCTGGGATTGACGTTGATGTCGTCCATCTCCTCAAAGTCATACTGCAGGTCCAGCTGGAAGTCTGAATCCAGCGCCCGCGCGCTGTGGTAAGCCAACCTCGCATGCTCATCCAGCAGGTTGTTGATGCTGCTCATCTGATGCGTCACGGACTCCCGGCCCATCAGCAGCATGTCCTGCACGATGCGGTTGGCCCGGTCTCCATGCATCCGAATGCGCTCCAGGTTCTCAGTCAGGTCGGCAAAGATGTCGTTGATAAGATCCTTCTGCTCATCGTCCAGATGGCCGTCCTCATTCTCCTCCATCGTTTCCCTCATTTCATCCAGCAATTCCTCCGACGACTCGGAGAAATTCTTGACGAAATTCAGCGGGTTCCTGATCTCGTGGGCTACGCCGGCCGTAAGCTGGCCCAACGACGCCAACTTTTCCTGCGCCACGATGCGGTCCTGTGCTGCCGTGAGGTTCGCCAGCACCTCTTCCAGTTCGTGGTTCTTGCCGTCCAGTTCTGCGTTGATACCCTCCAGCTCGGCGTTCTTGCCCTCCAGCTCCTCCGCCAGCTGTTCAACCAGGTTCAGCCGGATCGCTTCCTGGGCGTGCTGACGGAACACTTCAAGGGCGGCAGCCATGTCCGCCACCTCGTCCCGGCCTCCTATCTCCACCTCGGCGTCCAGGTCTCCTCCAGCCATCCGCCGCATCCAGCTGGATAACTGCTCCAGGCGCCGCAGAAGGACGCGACCTATAAAAATCCACGCGATCAGCAAACCGCCGCCGACACTGATCAGGCTGATTACTATCAGCAGTATGCGCCCCGTGAAAATGGATTGAGATGACGCGTCGGTCGCGACCTGCGCCCCAACCTCAGCGCCACCAACCAGCGCGTCCACTTCATCAATCAACAACGTCGCGATCAGCTGGTTGTTTTCAAGCAGCAACTCCTGCCGGTCTGCCAGCGCCAATTGTTCGGCGCGCAGACTGAACCCGTTGTCGTCCCCCAGTCCCATCTCCAGCAGCCGCTCAAAATTAGGCGCCAGCTCGTCGTACAGTGGCGTGCCCTGCAACTGGAACAAGTTGCTCTGAATGTGATGGGCGGACGACTCAAAACGCTCCCGCAACGGTTCGATCAGGGAGGGCTCCGACAGAATCGCGGCGCTGGACAATAACTGTGTCGCGATGTTCGCGTTGGAGCGCAATTCGGCCAGGTGCCGGTAACGTTCCAGCTCAGGTTCCGACAGATGCTGTTCCCGGGACACCGACGGTTGATCGAGTTCCCGATATCCGGTAACCGTGAAAAAGAGCTGGTCGTCCATCTCCCGCGCGATGATTCCATTCAGGTCGAACCGCAGTTCTTCGAGTTCAGTACCCAACGAGGTCAGTTGATCATCCAACGTGAAACTGGACCATATCCCGTTGTTAAGTCCGGCGATGTTGTCGATCAATGCGCTTGAATACGTGTGGATACGTTCGAACCTGGCCTCCTCGCCTCCTCGCCCTTCCAGCACAGCCAGCTGTTCGTTGAACGAATCGTGC
>JAJDXU010000109.1 GCA_022823105.1 Dehalococcoidia bacterium | reverse complement strand
CATCACCTGGAGACGGCATACCTGGATCTGGATAGCATCCGAACAGCAGCGGCCAGCCTCGTCGGCATCAGGGATTTCCGGCACGTCGTTACGAGCCATCCCATCGAACGGAGCACGGTTCGCCACGTCCGCAAGTGGGAGATTAATCGCCAACCTGGCGTCTCCGACGTGATTGCCATCGACTGCTCCGCCAACGGCTTCCTCAGACACCAGATACGGCGAGTGAACGCAGTCCTGCTGGAGATCGGCAAGGGGAAACTCCCAGTACACGCCATGGCAGAAACACTGGCGGGACGAATCGAAAATTACGGACAGATCAGGACCCTCCCCGCCAGGGGATTGTGCCTGAATTCCGTGCATTACCCAAAATATGACCACCTGTTGAACCCGAGGGTTAGAGAAGAACATGAAACGCGCTAGCACGTACTTCGCAAAAGCCGGAGATGTCCCGGACGAATGGCGAGTCATCGACGCCACGGGCGTAAGCCTGGGGCGCCTGGCACGCCAGGTTGCCGTCGCACTCCAGGGCAAAGACCGGCCCGACTACACCCCGCACGTGATCACAGGTTGCCACGTGGTGGTGATCAATGCCGACAAGGTCCGGATTACCGGCCGCAAGCTGATGCAGAAGATGTACTACCGGCACAGCGGGTACGTCGGCAACCTCAAGTCATTCCTGATGAGGGACATGATGGAGCAGCGTCCGGAGCGTGTCGTTTACCTGGCCGTGAAGGGCATGCTGCCGTCCACCAAGCAGGGTCGCCAGATGCTGCGCCGGCTCCGGATCTACGCCGGAGACCAGCATCCGCACGAGGCCCAGGTGGGCAGCCCGGAATAACCCCTGAACGACGCCGGTATTTCCCCAACCAAAGGCAGGTAATCAATGGTGTTGCAGACCGAATCGCAACAATACTTCTACGGCACGGGGCGCCGAAAGTCCGCGATCGCCAAGGTCCGTCTGTATCCCGACGACGGCACGGCGATCATCATCAACGACAAGCCCATGGAAGAATACTTCAACTGGCTCCCCTGGCAGTCCACCATACGGGAAGCTTTTGCTATCTCAGGCACGGTGGGGCGGTTCCGCGTCCAGGCCCAGGTGAAGGGCGGCGGTGTGAATGCCCAGGCGGAGGCGATCCGGCACGGCATCGCGCGGGCCCTGGTGGTGTCCGACCCCGGCCTCAAAGCCGGCCTGCGACGCGCCGGGTTCATCACTCGGGATGCCCGGGTCAAGGAAAGCAAGAAGTACGGTCTCAAGCGTGCCCGCCGAGCCCCGCAGTACACCAAGCGGTAGAATCCGGCCCACGACCGTATCGCGTGGGAAAGCCTTATGACTGTCGCCGCCATCGTCGCCGTTCTCGCTGGAATCAGCCTGGGCGTCACCGTGGTCGTGTTGCTGATCAGGGGCAGTTATCTGCTGGGCAAACTGGTCAACCGGGTGGAGAACCAGGACACCAAAATCGATGACCTGGGAACCCGGATGGACAATCTGGAAGCCAAGTTGGATGCCAGGTTTGACGCCTTGACCACCGTTATCTCCGAGCTGCGGGCTGACGCCCGGCAAACCAACGAGGCAATCCACCAAACCAATAAGATACTGGTCGGGCTGGCGAACCATACCCACGACTCAGATGGGAAAACTATCTTTAGCATACCGCAGTGACGAAACCTGCCCGGTTATACCGGCCAAAAAGCACAGGGGCGACGCATGGTCGCCCCTGTGCTTTTGGCGGCTGTTTACCAAGCGTTACAGCAGGTCTCCGAGGGTCAGCCAGTAGAACACGATGTAGGTGCCTGCCACCACCATCAGCCACGCGCCGACAACGCCCACGTACGGCAACGCCGCTCTCATCCACCGCAACAGCACGGTGCGCGCCACCGCCATGCCCAGGGTCAGGATCATGATCACGCTGCCCATGCCGGCGGCGTACAGCACAAACTGGCCCAGGGTGTCCAGGAACCCAGACGACAGGCCCGCGCCCACGCCCAGCACGGCCAGGAACAGCGGCAGCGTGCAGCTCAACGAAGCCAGGCCGTAGCTGACGCCAAACAGCACGTATCCGGAGATGTTCAGCTGGCTGGGGTCTCCGATGCGTGAGGCCGCGCGCTGCGCCAGGCTGGTGTATATCTTACCCCCGCTTGCCATGTACGCTCCGGCCCCGATGAGCAGAACGCCGATCGCCAGCCCAACGTACGGGAGGGCCGCGACCACCACCGCCTGCGAGCCGAACGCCAGGATCAAGCCGACGGCGCCGAACAGCGCGACGAATCCCATGGATACGGACAGCCCGACCATGACGGCCCGGCTGACGAGCCGAATGGGTCGTCTGCGCTCGTCTTCCTGGTTGCCGCCGCTAACGTACAGGCCCAGGTAGGCCGGCAGCATGGCGAAACCACAGGGATTCACGGCGGAGGCGGCGCCAACCGCAAAAGCGAATCCCAGCTTGATGCCCACGTTGCTGATGCCGGAACCGGAGGACCCGGACAGCAACTCCACGAAGCGGTTGACGCTGTCGATCCCTGTCGAATCGCGGACCACGAGGGCCCCTATGACGGCTATGGCGTATGCGACGGCGGCGATACCCACGGCTATCAAAATGCCGCGTCGCGCCGTGATACGCGCAACGAGCGACGGAGAAGTATCGGCGGAGTTGGCTGGAATCGCCATCGTTATACCTCCTGTAGAGGCGGCGGCTCATTGAGCACAGTGAATGATATTGGGGTTGATGGTAAGCCTGTGAATCCGGGCGGCCCGCGTTCAGCCGCGGACTATGATTGTGCCAGCCACGCGATCGGACAGCGAACGGTGGTCCTGGTCATCCAAAAGCAGCAGGATGGCGTCCGCAAAGAACCCAATGACAAAGCTATGGGCAATCGCCTTCACTACCTGGCGCACGAACATGGTTCCCCAACCGGCGCGTTCGCCGTTCTGAGTGATTGCGTAGAGGCCGAGCAGCTGCTTGCCTGGGGTCTGTCCTCGCGCCAGCACGATGAGCCACCAGATAATGTAACCGATCACAAGCGTCAGGAAGAACAGTATTACGTCGAGGATGGTCGCGAACAACCGGAGAATCGGGCTGGCGGTTTCCATGGTGCAGCCTCCCTGCTAGATACGATGGATCCACGGCCTCGGTTTGGGTCAGACGCCGAGATGCTCCTGCATCGCGTCCAACAGACGGGTTACGTTGGCGGTCGTATCGGCCTCGCAATATATACGGAGCAGGGGCTCGGTACCGGAAAACCGCGCGGCAACCCAGCCGGCGTCGAGCAACCACCGCCGGCCGTCGATCGCGTCGATGCCCCGCACGGCCATCCCGGCCAACTCGGACAGCGGGGAATCAACGATCCTACCCATGATGTCAGCGCGGGCCGATGGGTCGAATTGCACGTCCCGCCGCTGGTAGTGATGCTCGCCCACGGTCGCAAACAGGTGATCAACCAGCCCCGATGCCGCCAGCCCGCTGGCGGCCATGTACTCCAGCAGGTACAGCCCGCTCAGGATGCCGTCCCGCTCGGGAATGTGGCCTCGAAACGCGTACCCGCCGCTCTCCTCGCCGCCCAGGATGGCGTCATCCTCCACGAAACGCGGACCAATGTTTTTGAACCCCACCGGCATTTCGGCGATGGCAACCCCGTACTTGTCGGCCAGCTTGTTGAGCATAAGGGATGCGGTCACTCCCTTGACCAGCGGGCCGCGGTCGCCTCGCTCCAGCAGGTACAACGCCAGCAGGGAAAACACCTCCAGCGTGCTGACAAAACGCCCGCTCTCGTCCACCAGGCCAATCCGGTCCGCGTCGCCGTCCAGCGCCAGTCCCACGGATGCGCCATCCGCGGGAACGCGACGGCACAACTCTTTCAGGTTGTGGGCGATGGGCTCCGGCTGGGCCATGCCGGGAAACGCCGGATTGGCCGCGCCGCGAAGTTCCACCACGGAAGTCCGCCCACCCTGCAGCAGACCGGCAATGTACCCTGCGCCGGCGCCGTGCATGGAATCCACCATCACGCTGAGGCCGGCGTCGCGTATCTTCTCGAGGTCCACCAGACCCGCGATGGATTCCCGGTAAGCCGGATTCGGGTCCACATCCTGCACCAACCCCAACGTCCGACCTTCCTCCAACGCCAGGTGTTTGGGCGGGCCGGCGGAGTCGATGCACAGTTCCAGCACGTCGGTGACCGCCTGGCTTGCGCTGCCGCCCTCCGCAGACTTGAACTTGAACCCGCTCCAGGCCGCCGGATTGTGGCTCGACGTGATCACCACGCCGCCGGCCGCCTGGCGCTGGACAACTTGGTGGCTGACCACCGGTGTCGGAGCCGGTTGGCCGCACAGAAACACCGGAATCTCGCTGGCCGATACCACCGACGCCACCGCCTCCGCGAACTCTTTCGACGCGAAACGCGTGTCGTATCCTACGACCAGACCATTACCGGCGGCGCCCACGGCCCGAAGATAGTCGGCGAGCCCCTGCGCGCACCGCCTGACGTTCGCGAACGTGAAGTCCTCAGCGATTATTCCCCGCCAACCGTCCGTGCCGAATTTTATTGGAGAATCCATGAATCGATTCTAGCACAGGGGCTCTCCATCCCTACTTTCAGTGTCTGGCCGGCCCGCCGTCGGGAGCCGGAGGACCGGCAGCAACGCCGGACACACCGACAATTTATGCTGCCGTCGGTCCGAGATCAGCGGCGTCGCGGCGTGACCATGGTGCCCGCAAATATGTCCGGGATCGACCGTCGTTCCCGTTGGTCCCGGAGGATGAACACGGCGTCGATGACCAGACCGATGAGAGTCAAATGCAGTGCGATCTTGACGACGGCGCGCAACAGTTTGCGCAGCCGGCCCGCGCTGCCGCCGCGATGCTTTCGTATCTCAGTGCTGGTCAATCTGCGTCCCGGCGGGCCGAACTTGACGATCAGGAACAGCCAGAGCGCATAGGTGATCAACAGGGAGACGGGAGCCTGTATCGCCAGCAACTCGTGCAGGTCAAAATTCACCGAGGCCGGCCCCCGGATGCCCAACCGGCTGTCGAGCTCCTGGATCACATACAAAATGCCTATGCCTATGCCAAGAAAGAGCAGCCGGTCAATCATCCACGAGGCAAATCGCCGGAAAGGGAGCACGCTATCCATCTACCAACGCCATACGCCGGCTCCCGGTTGCCGGCAATCGATTTTGCAATTATTGTAGATAAAGTCTGTCGGCATCGCCCTTGGGGTTCATTTGCGTGCTTCGGCCAATTGGCGGTTCTAGGCCGCCCGATCGGCCGTCGGGAGCGGCTGGGCAAAAGGAACGCCCTCCACCGCAGGGATGGAGGGCGCACGCGCGGCAGGGTTTTGAAACCGGGCGGATTAGTCGTCCGCGGAGCCGGCCAGCGCTCCGGCCGCCTGCTTCAGCAGTTCGGCCTTGTCGGTGCGCTCCCAGGGAAGATCGATGTCGGTGCGTCCGAAGTGCCCGTACGCCGCCGTCTTCCGATAGATCGGCCGGCGCAGGTCCAGGTCTTCGATGATCGCGCCGGGGCGCAGGTCGAAGTGCTCGTTCACCAGAGCCTCGATGGTGTCGTTTTCCACCTTGTTGGTATCGAACGTTTCCACGGCCACGGAGATCGGGTCGGCGACGCCGATGGCGTAGGAAACGATGACCTCGCAGCGGTCGGCCAGGCCGGCGGCCACGATGTTCTTGGCGACGTAGCGGGCCGCGTAGGCGCCGGAGCGGTCAACCTTGGTCGGGTCCTTGCCGGAGAACGCGCCGCCGCCATGGCGGGCGATGCCCCCGTAGGTGTCCACCAGTATCTTGCGCCCGGTCAGGCCGGTGTCACCCTGCGGGCCGCCCACAACGAACCATCCGCTGGGGTTGACGTAGTACTTGGTGTCGTCGTCCAGCAGGTGTGCCGGCACGATGGGCTTGATGACGTGCTCGATGACGTCGGCTCGGATCCTGGCGGAGAACGCTTCACGGTCGTCGGTGTCGTCGTGCTGCGAACTGATCACCA
>JAJDXU010000318.1 GCA_022823105.1 Dehalococcoidia bacterium | reverse complement strand
GATCACGCCGTTGATGCGGTCGGCGGCGTTGACGGCCAGTTCGCCTGCTGAGTGCCGACCCATGGAGCGACCCATGACGTACAGTGGCCCAGTGAAGCGCAGGGCGCTCATCGTGTCCTGCAGCCAGTCCAGAACGGCGTGCGCGTCGGACAGGATGGCGTTGAAACTGGGCGACCCGGTTGATGCGCCGAACCCCCGGTAGTCGGCGACGAAAAAGTTTGCGCCGATCCGGTTGTACAGCGGCGCGATGTCGTCGTAGCGGGCGACGTTTTCGCCTCCGCCGTAGAAAAACAGCACCGTGGGGTTCTCGCGTCCCACCGCATGGAATCGGCTCGACAGCACGGTCCCGTCGGAGACGGTTATCCCGTAGTCTACCGCGCCATCGGGTGTGTCGGTCCAGCCCCGCAGCGGGTGAAACGAACGGGACGACGCCTCGAGATTGTCCAGCACGGAATAGTCGATGGCGGTCATGGCGGTTCCCCCTACGGCAGTTGGCCGCATTATACTATGCGCCACGAACCCGCTCGGCGGTCCCAATACACTTCGGAGGCAGAACGGTATGGGCAAGATGGAAATCGGACTTTACGACGTGCTCGACCAGGCCCAGATGGAATCCCATCCCGTGGCTGCTGACGTGTATGACGAGCACATCCGCGGCGCGCAGGAAGCGGAGCAGATGGGGTACAAATACTACTTTTCCATCGAGCACCAGACCTCCGACGTGAGTTTCCTCAGTTCGCCCAGCGTGTACCTCACCGCGCTGGCCCGGGCCACCAGCGCCATGCGGTTCGGCGTGATGATCTACCAACTGCCCTTCCATCATCCCATCCGGCTGGCGGAGGACGTGGCGATGCTGGACCACCTGTCCCGCGGGCGCGTGGAGTTCGGGGCCGGCACCGGCGTCACCAGCCACGAGTTTCAGCGCTGGAACGTGGACTTCGACCGCCGCCGCGACATGAGCGAGGAGGCGATTGACATAATTCTGATGGCGTGGAAGCAGGGCAGCGTCACCTACGAGGGGGAGTTCTTCAAGTTCGACGAGGTTTTGACCTCGCCCGACCCGTACCAGAAACCGCATCCGCCCGTCTGGTTCGGCTGCCACAGCGCGGCCAGTTTCGAGTACGCCGCCCGCAACAACTTCCACGTCTCCCAGAATATCGACGTGGACCCGGTGATAGCCGAGAAGTTCGGCACCTGGCGCGACCTGTGGCAGCAGGCCGGACACGACGGCCCAATGCCCAAGACCTTCCTGACCCGCCACGTCCACGTGGCCGAGACCGACGAAAAAGCTCGGGAGCAGGCGGAACCGTACCTGGCCACCGCCGCCTTCCCATCGGCCATTCCCGCCGGCAAGGGCCGCGACATCATCGGGGAGACACGCATCGGCTACGGCCCCCACGGTATGCGGGGCGACGACCCCGGCACTCCGGAACGTGCGGAACTGCGTCGCACTTTCCGGGAGCGCGCCCAGTCCTATGACTTCTGGATCGACAACGGCATCGCGCTGGTGGGCAGCCCGGAGACAGTGGCGAGAAAGCTCAAGGAGCAGCACGACCTGATCGGCCACGACATCTTCTGCGCCAGGCACCTGTTCGGCTACATCTCCCCGGATGCGGCCAAACAGTCCATCCGATTGTTCGCGGAGGAGGTGATGCCCGCTTTGGGGTAGCCGGCTGTCGGGTCTGGGTTGCGTCGATGCCGGCTACGCGCGCAGGCGGTCGTAGGCTGACAGCCGTTCGATGCCGTGCTCCTCGTCGTATGCTGCGGCGGAGACCAACTGGCCCGTCATGGTGTCAGGAGTCTGCACGGCCATGTACACGGCGACCTCGGCGATATCGTCGGGCAGGCGCATACGCTTGTGCACTTCGTCGTCGTAATCGTCGTTGGGCCGGGTCAAGTTCCAGCCCGGGTCGAGGATGTTGACGGCGATCCCGTGGTCCTTGACCTCGTCCGCCAACGATTCGCTCAATCGCTCGACGGCCGCCTTGGCCGCCCCGTACGAAGCCTGTCCCGCGCGGCCCCGACGCGCAACGTTCATTGAGGTCAAGTTGATGATGACCCCGCTGCGCCGCTCGATCATGTGGGGCAGCACGGCCTTGCACGTCATGAAGGTGGTGGTCAGGTTCGACTCCATCACCCGCCGCCACTCATCTTCGGTGATGTCCAGCACGGTCACCGCGTGGGTCAGGTCGTTGGTGAACAGCCGGTATCCGCCGGCGTTGTTCACGAGGATGTCGATCTTGCCCAATTCGCCGATGGTCTCGTGGGCGGCGCGACTGGCGCCCTCGCGGGTGGTGAGTTCGGCGTTGACCGTGTGGGCGCGCCGGCCCAAGGCGCGAATCTCGGAACCGACGGCGTCCAACTCGGATGGCGTACGAGCGACTATGGCTACATCCGCACCCTCGCGAGCGTAGGCCAGGGCCATGGAGCGGCCCAACCCGCGGGCGCCTCCGGTTACCAGGGCGACTTTACCATCGAGCTGCATCTTTGTCTCACCGTCCAGGATTGGTTTCAGGAGTGGGGATCATCGATAGTGGCGGGTGGACGGCAGATGGTGCGCCTGCCAGCCTTGAAGACCATCATTGGGGAGACTACTTCAGATACCGCCGCGGCGCGGCTGTCGCAGTCCAGCGCCACCAGGTCGGCGGCCTGGCCCACCGCAAGCCCGTAATCCGGGAGCCGCATGAGACGGGCGGAGCGATTGGTCACCATCTCGTAGCACTCTTCCATCGCCGGACGATCACCCACCTGGCAGATGTTGGCGTAGAGGTTGGCCATGCGGACCAGGGAGCAGTCGCCAAAGGGCGTGAACGGATTCAGCACATTGTTGGTGGAGAGTGAGCAGTTCACGCCCTCGTCCAGCAGGCGGTGGGCCGGCGTCACCCCTCGCATGACCGAATGCTCCTGGTGCCTCCCCATGAGGTAGAGGTCGGTCGCCGGCAGGACGGTGACGGCCACGCCCGACGCGGCCAGCCGCAGGGCCTGTTCCCGGAGCCGCTCCGGCGGCAGCGCGGATAGTTTGGTGACGTGGCCGATGGCGACCCGCCCGCCGTATCCGTAACGATCGGTCAGGTCGCACACGTAGTCCATGTCCAGGGTTTCTGCGTCCGGCCCGAAATCCAGGTGCATGTCGATGTCGATATCGAACTCGCGCGCGATTTCAAACACGCGGTCGATCTGGCCCCTGGGGTCGCTGTCGGTGTAGGGAGCGGCGCCCACCACTGATCCGCCACGCCTCAAACCCTCGACCATCAATTCATCGGTGCCTGGGTTGTTGAGCAGCCCCTCCTGGGGGAAGATGCAAATTTCCAGGTCCAGGGCCCACCTGAACTCCTTTACCAGCGGCAGGATTCCCTCCAGGCTGCGCAGGCCGATGACCGGGTCGACCTCCAGGTGGGTGCGGACGTGGGTCGTGCCGTTGAGGACGCACTTTTCCAGCGTTCGTTTGGCGCGATAGTAAACGTCCTCCGGCGTGAATTCCCGCTTGAGGCGCGCGACCTCGCCGATGGCTGCATCCAGGCCGCCCGGACCGGAGGAAAGGTGGTCCAACAGGCAGGACTTGTCCAAGTGGATGTGTGTCTCAACGAAACCCGGCGTTACCAGCCTGCCGCCGAGATCGTAGGTACGGGCCTCCGCCTCCAGGCCGACCTGTATAGCCGCGATGCGTCCGTTCTCGATGCCGATGTCGAGCAATGGCGCATCAGGCCCGTCGGATATCCTGGCGTGGCGTAGAATGGTGTCCATCGCGTCTCCTGGCTGTGGGCTGATTCAGCGTCGGACGGTTGCTCGTCCCGGGGCCCGCTACTCGTCCTGGGCGCCTTTGCTCGTGTCGAGGTCCGTTATTCGTCCTGGGGAAGAAAGGCGTTGGGGACGACCGCGCTGCCCTGGCCCACGCCGGTGGTATCGCCGCGCTGGTTCTCGACCTTGATGTCCACCGAGACGCGGCTGCCGTTCACCTCCCTGCTCACGCCGGCGACCGTGCCGGTGAAGGTGATGGTGTCGCCGGGACGGACGGGCCGCAGGAACCTGAGATCGACGGTACCGTTGTGGTTGAACACGTCGCTGCCGAAGTAGCGACGCAACAGTTCCAGGGCGAAGGACAGGGACATCCGGCCCGACGCCACTGTGCCCTCGGTTCCCAGGGTCTCGCGGGCGGTCTCCTCGTCGGTGAACTGAGAGGGTTCGGAATCCCCGCCGCTGCCCTCAAACAGGTTGATGGCCTCCTGGGTCATTTCCTTGACCAACGGGGGCAGTTCGTCTCCGACTTCGTAGTTGCGGACTAGCCTCCCCATTTCTTGCCGACCTCCGTGGGCTGCTTGAGCTCGTGGGTGATGACGCGGTCGATGAGCCGGCCATCTTCATCAACCGAAACGGCCTCGGTGACGATGTAGTTCTTGCCGCGGCGCAGGTACTTGTCGGCGATCCACGCGCGGACCGTGATGGTCTTGCCGGCGATGGGCGGGTTGTAGCAGTGGAAGGCGCACCGGGCGTTGACGGAACCGGCGTCGCGGTACCGGGCGTTGTACTGCTTGACGTCCACTTTGTGGGAGATGGTCGGGAAGCTGGCCTCCGAGTCCA
>JAJDXU010000308.1 GCA_022823105.1 Dehalococcoidia bacterium | reverse complement strand
TCCACTATCCCCTTCCGGTCAAGAACTACGATGACCTGCGTTTGGAGGCGATCAACCCCCGAATTCTAATCGTCGCCGTTTTGCCGCCGAAAATTGAGGATTGGGTTAATCAGACGGACGAGGAGTTGTGCTTGCGCCACTGCTCATACTGGATGTCTTTGACAGGGCAGCCAGCAACGTCTAACCACAACACGGTCACAGTCCGTTTGCCGCTGGGCAATGTGTTCAACAGCGCTCAATTGGCAGACCTGATGCAGAGGACTGAAAGGACAGGTGCGCTGTGATAGTCCAAATTCAAGACCGCAAGGCCCTATCATCCATATCGATAGTAAGCCTTCGCGCCTACTTGAACTCTCGCGGCTGGACCGATACCGGGATTTGGGGAGAGCGGCCCATCACTGTTTTCGCCAAAGAACAAGGCGGGAGAACTTGGGAAGTCCTGGTTCCTCACCGAGATACCATCGGCGGTTACGCGGAGAACATGGCTGAGTCAGTGGCAGTTCTGGCAGAGGTAGAGGAGCAGTCCCAGCTGGACGTGTTCTATGAGTTAACTGCCACGAGCGCTGACGTGATTCGGGTACGCTCGGCCAACGGTATGGCAACAGCATCGTTGTCGCTTCGTCAGAGCGCCGGCATGCTTAATGACGCATATAGAATGCTGGAGTCAGGGGCTAGAGCCGCCGAGAAGCCCCGCGCGATCTACCGGGGTAAGTTGAGCGCAGACGTAGCGGAATATCTCGACAGCGTGCATCCGCTGCCCGGCTATTCTCAAGGTTACGCTCTGACATTGCACTCGCCCGTACCGGTGGAATTCGACAGGCAGGGAGATTTAGGGGATGATTTTCGACCTCCCTTCTCCCGCCTAGTTACTATCACACTTGCCCAAGGTCTGCGACATTCCAGCGACGCGTTGGAACAGGTCATGTCCAGTGATACTCTGGAACCCTTTCGGGAGGCAGTGGAATCAGGAGTAAGCGCAAATCTTTGTGATTCACTGGCGGAACTAACCAAGCAAGGCGAGGGAATCGCGATTGATTTGACTTGGGCCGGTGTGCGCCCTTCCAATGTGCCAGATTCAATCTTCCAGTTTTCCCCCGCCTCGGCTGACATCTTGACAGAAGCCGCAAAATCGCTCCGCCGCAGGGAACCTTCATACGACGAACGAATCATAGGTCTGGTTGTCCGTTTGGAAAAAGAACCTTTGGAATTCGATGGGAAAGCGACGATTGCATCGGTATGGGACGGGCGGTGGACGCGAATGGACGTTGAATTTGAACAAGCAGTGTACAACCTGGTAATCGGTGCATTTCGAGACCAGACTGAGATTAGCTTGGACGGAGACATATATCCATCAGGCCGAGGTTACGAGTTACGAAACCCGCGCAACCTGACGATAACGCCGGAAACGTAGCGAAGTGGAATGATTAAGCTTACCGAAGCCGATGTTGAACAGGCGGCTCTGAAGTGGCTGGCTGGGCTAGGCTGGCAAACGGCCCACGGCTCCGACATCGCGCCGGATACCGCAGGGACAGAGCGGGATGACTACGGGCAGGTGGTATTGGAGAGGCGGCTGTGGGATAGCCTGGCCCGGCTGAACCCCGGCCTGCCCGACTCGGCACTGGAAGATGCCCTTCGTCGGTTGACCCGTCCCGAAGGGGCCACCGCGGAGGTCCGCAACCGCGCCTTCCACCGGATGCTGGTCAGCGGTGTGACGGTGGAGTACCGGACGTCGGACGGGAACATGAGGGGCGAGCAGGTCCGGGTCGTTGACTTCGGCGACCCGGCCAACAACGACTGGCTGGCGGTCAACCAGTTCACCGTTACGGAAACGGTGGATGGGAACCGCAACACGCGCCGCCCCGACGTCGTCCTTTTTCTCAACGGCCTGCCCCTGGGCGTCATCGAGTTGAAAAACCCCGCCGACGAGGACGCTACCATCTGGACCGCCTGGCAGCAGCTCCAGACCTACCAGTCCGAACTGCCCACGCTCTTCGCAATGAACGAGATGCTGATTGTGTCCGACGGGCTGGAGGCCCGCGTCGGCGCTTTGGGCGCGGGCCGGGAGTGGTTCAAGCCCTGGCGCACCATTACCGGAGAGACCCTGGCCGACCCCCAACTGACGGAATTGCAGGTACTGCTTGGCGGTGTGTGCCAGCCGGAGCGCTTCCTCGCGCTGCTGCGGGATTTCATCGTGTTTGACGACGACGGCAGCGGCAGGTTGGTCAAGAAGATGGCTGGCTACCACCAGTTCCACGCCGTTAGGGTTGCGGTGGATGAAACCCTGCGGGCGGCAAAGTTGCAACGGGAAGACCGGGAGGTTGCAGAGGAAGGAGGCTGCTACGCAGCGGGACGCCGGGTCGGCGGCGATCCCGGCGACCGGCGCATCGGCGTGGTCTGGCACACCCAGGGTTCCGGCAAGAGCCTGACCATGGCCTTCTACGCCGGGGCCATCATCCGGGAACCGGTCATGGAGAATCCCACCATCGTGGTCCTCACCGACCGCAACGACCTGGACGACCAGCTGTTCGGCACCTTCTCCCGATGCCTGGACCTGCTGCGTCAGCCTCCGGTACAGGCCGAGAGCCGTGCCGACCTGCGGCAGAAACTGTCAGTGGTGGCCGGCGGCGTGGTGTTCACCACCATCCAGAAGTTCTTTCCCGAGGAACGGGGCGACACCCATCCCACCCTATCGGAAAGGCGCAACATCGTGGTCATCGCCGACGAAGCCCACCGCAGCCAGTACGACTTTGTTGACGGCTTCGCCCGCCACATGCGAGACGCTCTACCCAACGCCTCCTTCGTCGGGTTCACCGGTACGCCCATTGAACTGGAGGACGCCAACACCCGGGCGGTGTTCGGCGACTACATCAGCGTCTATGACATCCAGCGTTCGGTGGAAGACGGGGCAACGGTGCCCATCCACTACGAAAGCCGCCTGGCCCAGTTGGAACTGGATGACGCTCAGCGTCCCACCATAGACCCGGACTTTGAGGAGGCCACCGAGGGAGAGGAAGTCGAGCGCAGGGAACGGCTGAAGACCAGGTGGGCCCAGTTGGAAGCCATCGTTGGCGCCCCCGACCGGATTCGCCAGGTCGCCGAGGACATCGTTGAACATTTCGAGCAGCGATTGGAGGCTCTCGATGGCAAGGCGATGGTGGTGTGCATGAGCCGCCGCATCTGCGTTGACCTGTACGACGAACTGGTGCGCCTGCGTCCCGATTGGCGCGATGACGCCGACGACAAGGGCTCCGTCAAGGTGGTGATGACCGGCTCTGCCTCGGACCCGTTGGAGTGGCAGCCGCACGTGAGGAACAAGGCTCGGCGGGAGGCTTTGGCCAACCGTTTCCGGGACCCCAACGACCCCTTCCGCATCGTGCTGGTGCGGGATATGTGGCTGACCGGCTTCGACGCACCCAGCCTGCACACCATGTACCTGGACAAGCCGATGCGGGGCCACGGGCTGATGCAGGCCATCGCCCGGGTGAACCGGGTATTCAGGGACAAGCCCGGCGGCCTGGTGGTGGACTACCTGGGGCTGGCCAACGACCTGCGGAGGGCGCTGGTCAACTACACCGAAAGCGGCGGCACCGGTCGGACTGCCATCGACAAGGAAGAGGCGGTGGCGGTGATGCTGGAAAAGCACGAGGTCTGCTGCGCGCTGTTTCACGGCTTCGACTGGTCCAAGTGGACTACAGGCACGCCCCAACAACGGTTGGGTCTGTTACCTACTGCTCAAGAGCACATCCTGTCTCAGGAAAACGGGAAGGACCGTTGCATGGCTGCGGTTCGGGAGCTATCGCAAGCCTTTGCCCTGGCCGTGCCCCACGAGGAAACAAATCGTATCCGGGACGACGTGGGCTTTTTCCAAACCGTGCGGACGGCCTTGAGCAAGCGGGATGGCGGGGACGCCCGAGTTGAAGAGGACCTGGACTTGGCGGTGCGGCAGATAGTATCCCGGGCGGTGGCCTCGGAAGGCGTGGTGGACATCTTCGCGGCGGCTGGGCTGGACAAGCCGGACATCTCGGTGCTGTCCGACGAGTTCCTGTCCGAAGTGCAAGGGATGCCCCAGCGCAACCTGGCGGTGGAGTTGTTGCAGAAGCTGCTGCGGGGAGAGGTGGCGACCCGTCGCCGGGTCAACGTGGTCCAGGCCCGGTCCTTTGCCGAGATGTTGGAGCAGACCCTGCGCCGCTACCAGAACCGGGCCGTGGAAGCGGCGCAGGTCATCGAGGAACTGATCCAACTTGCTCGCGAGATGCGCGAGGCCAGCGCCCGGGGTGAAAGGCTGGGCTTGACCGAGGATGAACTGGCCTTCTACGACGCGCTGGAGACCAACGACAGCGCCGTTCAGGTCTTGGGCGATGAGACCCTGTGCAAGATAGCTCGCGAGTTGGTTGAGACCGTCCGCAACAACGTTACCATCGACTGGACTCTGCGAGAGAATGTGCGGGCGAGGATGCGCACTTTGGTTAAACGCACGCTGAGACGCCACGGCTATCCGCCGGACAAGCAGGAGCAGGCGACGCAGACCGTCATAGAACAGGCTGAACTAGTGATTAGTGGCTACTGAGCCTAAAGGAGCGGATAATTAGCCCAAAGGAGAATTGTTTCGATGGCTTATCTTCTTTACAACCGTACCCATGAAGATGGGAACTGGCGATTTACCTCGAAGAGGCAAGGATTTCTGTATGGTTGCCGTGTGGGGATAGTTGCAAACGCACTACGAGAACAAGGTCTGGCTGGCAAACAAGAGCCTTGGGAGTGGCATATACAAGCCTCCGAAGCGGTTCAACAACTAAATGCTCCGGGCGATGTCTTCGTTATAGACCTTAAGCCGAACCAGAGAATAAAAAACAAAAAATTTTCTTTTTACGAGTTACTGGATGTATGGGGCTATTCGGCTAACGGCTGGACGTCTGCTCTGCTACGGTTGAGGGGCTTGCTGGTCGATGACTATGCCCCTACCAGAGATTGCAATGACTTTACCATCAACCCTGAAAAAGTTGAGGAACCTATCTTCACCTTCGTGTACTTTAGCGGTAGCATAGAGAACGAAAAAATTAAAGGAAAATGGCTTCCTACTGGCCCAGCATCGTCCAATGCAGTCCTGTTATGGCCGGAAGTTGCAGAATACTTCGCCGATACCATAAAGGCCCAACTGCCATCATCAAGCTGAAAATTCGTAGCTTCCTTCATTGTCCATGTGAAGCCGCTCGAAAAGAGTATAGAGGTGGAGGTCGAAACAGGTCATGCGCCACT
>JAJDXU010000075.1 GCA_022823105.1 Dehalococcoidia bacterium | reverse complement strand
GCTCATCGGAACGCCGCCGAACGTCATCATCTCGGACTATCGAAATGAGACCCTTGGCTCAAACTTCGGCATGTTCGATTTCACCGCGGTCGGGGTGATAGTGACCCTGGCAGGAATCCTCTTCATCATCGCGGGTGGATGGCGCCTGATCCCGCGCCGGGAGGAACCGTTGTCGTTGGGCGGGGTCCTGGACATAGAAAACTACATGACCGAAGTGCGGATTCCCGAAGACTCCCGTTTCGTCGGCCAGCAACTCCGTGTGCTGGAAGAACTGGTCGAAGAAGACGCCGCCGTGGCGGGGATCATTCACCGGGGGATAGTTTACGCTGCCCCTTCCAGCTACCAGACTATAGACGCAAACGACGTCCTGATTATCGAAGCCGGGCCCGAGGATCTCACGTCGTTCCTGAATCAGACCGGCTTCGAGCTGGAGGGTTCTGCCGCCGCGGAATCGGAGATCGACCAGTCGATCAACTCGGAGGGAGTCTCCGTGGTGGAGGCCATCGTCGGCCCCAACAGCCTGGTCGACGGCAGGAGCGCCAGCCAACTGCATCTGCATTCAACCTACGGCGTGAACCTCCTGGGCGTGTCCCGGCGGGGGACACGCTTTGTCCGCCGACTGGGACACGTCAACTTCAGGGTCGGGGACGTGCTGCTCGTCCAGGGCCAGGCGGAGGTAGTGCAGGAAGCGCTGCCCAGGTTGGGACTGCTGCCCCTGGCCGAGCGGGAACTGCGCATGGGGCAACCCCGACGGCTCCTCTTCCCGCTGGCGGTGTTCGCGGGAGCATTGGTGTTGACGTCGTTCGGTTTCCTGTCGGTGCAGGTGTCGTTCGTGACGGCGGTGGTGGTCCTGATGATGACCCGGTTCGTGAACCTGGAGGCAGCCTACCGGGCTATCGACTGGCCCGTAATCATCCTGCTGGGTGCGATGATACCGGTGGGGCAGGCGTTGGAGACCACCGGCGGCGCCGCGCGAATCGCCGCAACCCTCACTGATTTGGGCGTTTTTCTGCCGCCCTGGGCCATGCTTGGCGCCATACTGGTCACCGCGACACTGCTGTCGGCGGTGATCAACAACGCCGCCGCCGTGATCCTCATGGCGCCCATCGCCACCAACGTGGCCACGACCCTTGGCGCGTCGGTCGATCCGTTCCTGATGGCGGTCGCAATCGGAGGGTCATCCGCATTTTTGACGCCGATCGGCCATCAGTCGAACACAATCGTCATGGGTCCGGGCGGGTATCATTTCGCCGACTATTTCAGGATGGGATTCCCGTTGGAGGTCGTCATCGTGGTGGTCGCGATACCGGCCATCATGTGGGCCTGGCCCCTGGGAATCTAGGAGCATTGCAGTTGAGCAAATCCACACAGCGCTTTGAAGTAATCGTAATCGGCGGCGGTATCGCCGGATCCTCCACCGCTTTTCACCTGGCGGGCCACGGGCGCAGTGTCGCTTTGCTCGAGCGCGGCGAAATCGCGTCTGAAGCGTCGGGCGTCAACGCCGGCGGCATAGGCGCGCTGGGTTGGGGAAATGAACCGGACCTGGAGTCGTACCTGACGATGGGGAGCCTCCAGATTTTCAAGGGCATGCAGTTGGACCTCGGCTACGACATCGAGTTTCGCCAGTCCGGGGGGTTGCAGGTGATTCAGACCCCGCAACAGTACGACTACGCCCGGGACCGCGTCATCGGCCTCAAGTCCAGAGGCTACACCGCCGAGCTTCTGTCCCCCGATGAGGCCAGGGCCATCGAGCCCGGTCTGAATCCGGAAATCCTCGGCGCGATGTATTTCCCGCTGCGTGGCCAGGCCGACCCGGTGAAAGCCACGCGGGCCTTTGCCGACGCCGCCCGGCAGCGGGGAGCGGATGTGATGACGGGGAAGGACGTTACCAATGTGAGCGTGGCATCCGAAGGCGGCTGGCTCGTGGAATGCTCAGGGGAAACACTCCAGGCGCATCACCTGGTGCTGGCGGCCGGCGCGTGGTGTGGGCCGTTGGGCGAAATGCTGGGCTTGCGGATTCCGGTAATCCCAGTGCGCGGGCAGATGTGGGCGACGGAGCCGTTGCCTCCCCGGGTGTTCCACTCCCTGTCCGGGGTGGAATCGTACTCCCATTGGAGCGCGGAACCGGGTGGGGACGCAGCCAACCCACCCGAGTTGACCCACATCGGCGACCGCCGCGTCACGCGTCACCTCTACGGGCGCCAGACCCGCGACGGGGAGATCATCTTCGGCGGCGACCGGGAGATGGTCGGCTATGACCGGTCGGTTGATATGGGCGGCATCGAGAACAACTTCGCGCACACCGCCGAGGTCCTGCCGTTGCTGAACGACCTGTCCATCAGCAGAACCTGGTCGGGTTTGATGCCGTTTTCCCTGGACGGCAAGCCCATTATTGGCAAACTACCGCATCTCGAAAACCTGTACATCGCCTCGGGCCTGGCATCATCGGGATTCGGCCGCGGGCCGATGGCCGGCAAGTTGGTCGCCGATTACATCCACACCGGGCACCGGCACCACGCGCTGGCTGAGTCCGCCCCAGCGCGATGCGTTGCACCGCTGTGACCCAATTTTCGGTCCGGTGCAATTTCCTACACGATTCTGAACCAGACAACGCGGAGGGACACCATGAAACGCAGCACCGAACGAATTCTGACCACCCACACCGGCAGCCTGCCCCGCTCCGTGCCGCTCCAGGAACTGCTGCGCGAACGCGAGGAACAGCGCGAGTTTGACGAGGGCAATTTCCAGTCCAGCATCAGCCAGGCCGTCGCCGACATCGTCAACCGACAGCAGGAGACGGGGATCGACGTGATCAATGATGGCGAGCAGGGCCGGTCACAGTACGCAACCTATGTGAAGGAACGGCTCACCGGGTTCGAAGGCGAGCGCGCGGTCAGGTCTCGCCCGAGGTTGGACGACTCGGACTTCCCGGACTTCGCGGCCACCCAGGTTCACATGTCGTCGCGCAACATGCCACAGCCCGCATGCACCGGTCCGATCGCCTGGAAAGACTGGCCAGCCGTAGAACGCGACATCAGCAACCTGCGGGCCGCGACGGCGAACAGCCAGGCGGAGGAGGTGTTCATGACTGCCGCATCGCCGGGGGTCATCGCCAACTTCCTGCCCAACGAGTATTACGCCACCGAGGAGGAGTACCTGTACGCCCTGGCCGACACGATGAAGGACGAGTACAACGCCATCGTGGACGCCGGGCTGCTGCTCCAACTGGATTGCCCCGATCTGGCCATGACCCGGGTGTCGCAGTTCTCCCATCTGTCGGTGGAGGAATTCAAGAAGATCGTTGAGCTGCATGTCGAGGTCATCAACTACGCCCTCGACGGGATCGACCCCGAACGGATGCGGCTGCACGTCTGTTGGGGCAACACGGAGGGCCCGCACCACCATGACGTGCCGCTGCGAGAGATCGTGAACATCGTGCTGCAGGCTCGGCCGATGGGCCTGTCCATCGAAGGCGCAAACCCCCGGCACGGCCACGAGTGGAAGGTCTGGCAGGATGTTGACCTGCCCGACGGCAAGATGCTCATCCCGGGCGTCCTGGACACGACGACGAATTTTATCGAGCACCCGGAACTGATCGCCCAGCGTATCCTCAACTACGCCAACATCGTGGGTCGCGAAAACGTGATGGCCGGCAGCGACTGCGGATTCGGCACGTCGGCCTGGGGGCGCAAGGTGGAGACCAACATCGCCTGGGCCAAACTGGCATCGATGGTTGAAGGAGCGCGGCTGGCGTCGCGGGAACTCTGGTAGGTTCGCGCGTCGGCTACGCTCCCGACGGGTTTCGATATCGCCCATCTCCCATGAACCGCAGCCGCGGTTGAGTCAGTACAGGCGGTCCCGGTTGGCTTCATCCTCGTCGGCGTCGATTTCAACGGCGTCGGCGCCGGCGATCTGGTCGGCCAGCACCTGGCCGTAGGTGGGGTACGACGAGCGGTCGATCTGCGCATCCGCATCCCAGATACGGCTGCGGATCAGCGCCCGCCCGCAGTGCAGGAAGGCTTCCTCCACCTCGATTTTTAGCCCGGACAGCGGCGGTCTTCCGCCCACGGTCAGCAGGGCCAGTAGTTCCACATTGGTGGTGATTTCCGCCTTGCCCTTGACGCGAAGCGTCTCGTTCATGCCGGGGACGAAAAACAACAACCCGACCCCAGGGTTCTCCACGATGTTCTGCAACGAATCGACCTGGTTGTTACCCGGGCGGTCCGGAAGCAGCAGCGTCCTGTCGTCCAGGACCTTCACAAACCCCGGCGGGTCTCCGCGAGGGGATGCGTCGGCCTGACCGCTGGCGTCGCAGGAGCTCAGCACGCAGAACGGCGACAGGGCGATGAAGTTTCTACAATGGATGTCCAGGCGGTCGAGGACCTTTTGCGCCGCCCGCGCCGCCGGCGGTCGGTAAACGGCGCGCAATTCCCCTTCGTTGGTAACTGTCATCGCGTTTGCCTCCAACAAGACCCTGCTGACGTTGGTGAGGATTCTATCAAGTATGACCGACAGTTGGGCGACGTGATTGACTGCCATTAAAGGCCGGTGCTACCGTGAGCCAGCCTGACCGATCGGTGTTTTCATGCGGCGTCTGGACTATCGCTGGGTCATCCTGGCCATCGGGTTCGCCATTCTGTTCTTCAACGGGGGGTCCAGGTCCGCCCTGGGGCTCATGCTGAAGCCCATGGTGGACGACCTGGACTGGAGCCGCACGGCGCTGTCCCTGGGCGCGACGGTGTACATGGTCGTTTCAGCGATGGCGATGCCATTCGTGGGCCGGCTCGCGGACCGCTATGACCTGCGCCTCATCATGGGCATAGGAGCGGCGGTGGGCGCAGTGGGCATCGGCCTCATGAGCCTGGTGTCCACCCCCTGGCAGCTTTTCCTGGTGTACGGACTGGTATTCGCGCTGGGGAACGCAGGTATGTCCAACCCCGTCGTCAGCGTGATGATCGTGCGCTGGTTCCCGGATCGCCGGGGTCTCGCCAACAGCGTGGCCGTGTCCGGCAACGCCATCGGCCAGTTGGTCATCGTTGGCTCGCTGGCCCAGTCGCTGGTGCGATTCGGCTGGCGCCCCTCATTCGCGGGACTGGGATTCGCCAACCTGGTGATCCTTGCGCCCATCGTGCTGGCGCTGGTGAGGTCGGCGCCGGCCAGGGACGCGGATTCGCGGTCGTCGCCGGCGCACAGCGGGGCGGCAACTGCGGGTGAGGCGCCGGAAGAGGCGTCGCTCCTGACGTCCTCCCAGTTGTGGCTGCTGGTCGGCATCTACGCGGTCTGTGGATTCCAGGACTTCCTGGTCCACACCCACGTAGTCGCCTTTGCCCTGGATATGGGCATCGGCACGCTGGTCGCCGGCCGCCTTTTGGCGTTGATGGGCGTGATGGGCCTCCTGGGAGTGCTGGCCTCCGGCTACCTGGCCGACCTCATGGGGCCGGGCCGGCCGACCCTGCTGTGCTTCGTCATGCGCATCGGCATATTCGCGCTCATCCTGCTGTCACAGACACAGGCTTCGGTGATCATCTTCGCCCTGCTGTACGGTTTCACCTTCCTGATGACCGCGCCGTTGACGGTGATTTTCTCCGGAAACATTTTCGGGCAGCGACGCATGGGCCGGGTCAGCGGGACAATATCGGGCGTTCACCAGATCAGTGGCGGGCTCGGCGCGCTGGTGGGGGCCCTGTCGTACGACATCTGGGGCAGCTACGAATACGCTTTCATGCTGTTGCTGGCGCTGTCCATCGCCGCGACGGTGGGCACGCTCCTGGTACGCGACCGCGCACTGCCCAGGGTGCCCGGCCTGGCGAGCTGTTGCTGACAGAGTTGTGTCCCCGCCGGCGTCCAGCGAGGGCCGGCGTCCAGCGAGGGCCGG
>JAJDXU010000356.1 GCA_022823105.1 Dehalococcoidia bacterium | reverse complement strand
AGATCGACTCGAAACCGAGGGCCTCCGCTTTGGCGGCGATTTCCGCGACGTCGATGGAATTGGTGGAGATCGACATATTCAACCCGATGTCCATGATGGGATACCTCCGTAGGGCTCGTTTGGCTCGCGGTCGCTGCCTGGCCAACGGCCGGATCATAGCACGCTGATTCCGGGCGTGTAATACCTGTCAGCGCTTGCACCTGCCGGAATCCTCCGGAGATTCGGGTAACTGTTCACAGGCAGGGAGACTTCCTCAACCCAGACCGTTTTTCCGGGTTTCGCCGGTATGACGGCGGTGGGTCGAAGCCGTCACATTGAGGCTGATCAGTTACTGGTTCGGAATCCTCGCGAAAAACGCTTGGTGCTATACTGATTTCGGTTCCTTCCCTTTCAATCTTTGCAAAAGGTGCCGATAATGCCTCTCTATGTAATGCTTGCAAATTTCACCGGGCGCGGCCGACGCATGGGACAGGACAATCCCGACCTGCTCGGTGAAGCCACGGCCGCTGTGGAGACCGTTTCCAGCAAGGTGTTGACTCAGTATGCAGTTCTGGGTCGCTACGATTTTGTCATCATAACCGAAGCGTCCGATAACCAGTCCGCAGCGCGCCTGTCGCTGGAACTGAGCGTACGGGCGGGCCTGAACATTGAGACCCTTCCAGCCATGCCGGTGGGTGTCCTATCCGACGAAGAGCACATCAGTATGCTGCGGGACGCGGCGGTCGCCATGAACCTGCCCGCGGGTCCGGATGAGGCGTCCGACAACGACGACTGGCGCATCCCCGACGATCCGGACTGATGCCGGCTGGCTCCGGGAAAAGGGGAGATTCCGTGGCAGTTTCCAATCCGCCAACCGCGATGACCATAGCCGGCTCGGACTCCGGCGGGGGAGCCGGGATTCAGGCTGACCTGAAGACTTTCTCCGCGCTGGGGGTGTTCGGTACGTCCACGCTGACGGCGATCACGGCGCAGAACACGGTGGGGGTGTCGGCCGTCCACGAAATACCCACCGATGTGATCTCCGCCCAGATCGACGCTGTCATTACCGACATCGGGGCGGACGCGGTGAAGACGGGGATGCTGTCATCGGCGGCCATAGTCGCGACGGTGTCCGAGGCGGTGCGACGCCACGGGATCACCAACCTGGTGGTGGATCCGGTAATGGTGGCGAAGAGTGGAGACCGGTTGCTGAGGGAGGAGGCGATCTCGTCGATCTGCAGCGACCTGATCCCGCTGGCGATGGTGGTGACTCCGAACATACCGGAGGCGGAGGACCTGACCGGCTTATCGATTGAAACGGACGCAGAGGTGCGCGAGGCAGCGGAAGCCATTATCAGGATGGGAGCGCGATCGGTGGTCATCAAGGGCGGACACCGGGATGGCCCGCCGACGGACGTCCTTTTTGACGGCGAGAAATTCCTGGAATTCACCACCGAGCGAATCCCGTCGTCCAACACGCATGGCACGGGATGCACATTCGCGTCCGCCGTCGCGGCCGGTTTGGCGCACGGGCGGGACATCCCCGACGCGGTTCAACAGGCCAAGGACTACGTGACTGCGGCGATACGCGCCGCGTACCCGATTGGACAGGGGCACGGGCCGCTGCACCATTTTCACGCTTTCTGGCAATGACGCCCTGAGGGCCGGCCGCATACAGTCCGACGGCGCGGCCGGGTTACGCTATAATCCTCTTCCACAGCGATGCAAATCTGCCGACGCGGGCAGGGTGAACCCGTCGGCATTGAGGGGTAGATCTGGTATGCCGGCTATGTTCGACGTGGTTTCCAGCCGAGTCAACTTTCCCGATCTGGACGCGGAGGTCCTGGATTACTGGAAAGAGCGGGACGTATTCCGCCGTTCTTCGGATGAGCGGCCCGATGCGCCGCTCTTCATGATGTATGAGGGCCCGCCCACTGCCAACGGCAGCCCCGGCATTCACCACGTTCTTGCCCGTGTGTTCAAGGACGTCATATCCCGCTACCGCACCATGAAAGGATGCCGAGTCATTCGCAAGGGTGGCTGGGACACTCACGGGCTGCCCGTGGAGTTGCAGATCGAACAGGAGTTAGGCATCTCCACCAAGCGGGAGATCGAGGAGTTCGGAATCGCCGAGTTCAACCGGCGCTGCCGCGAGAGCGTTTTCAGGTACGTGAAAGAGTGGGAGGTGTTGACCGACCGCATCGGCTACTGGGTCGACATGGACGACCCGTACGTGACGCTGGAGAACGACTACATCGAAACAGGGTGGTGGATCCTCAAGCGACTGTGGGACCGCGGGTTGCTCTACCAGGACCGGCGCGGCGCACCGCACTGTCCCCGCTGCGTGTCGAGCCTGTCGTCCCATGAAGTGGCCCTGGGATACCGGGAAAACACGCCCGACCCATCCGTCTTCGTGAAGTTCGAAGCGACGGAGTGGCTGAACGGTGAAACGCCCGAGATTCCGTCTTATTTCCTGGCGTGGACGACGACTCCCTGGACGCTGCCCGGCAACACCGCCCTGGCCGTCAGCGTTGACGCGGACTATTCCGTGGTCGAAACGACGAACGATGCCGGTGAGACGATCAGGATGGCGCTGGCGACGGCGCTGCTTGGCGTCCTTACGGGCGACTACACCGTTACTCAGGAAGTGAAGGGAAGCGACCTGGTGGGGCTGTCCTACCGCCCGCTCTACGACGCTGGCAGGTACGGGACACCGATCCGGCAGTTCATCGCGAACGGCGACGGGCAGGTTTCATTGGAAGACGTGGAAAACTACTCAACGCGGGTGGTTGCCGCCGACTTTGTCAGCATGGAGGACGGCAGCGGAATCGTTCACATCGCGCCGGCGTTCGGCGACGAGGACCTTGGGCTGGGTCGTGAGCACCAGTTGGCATTCGTCCAGCCGGTCGACCTGCAGGGCGTCATCACCGGGAATTATCCGTTCGCCGGCAAATTCGTTAAGGATGCCGACCCGGAGATCACGGCGGACCTGACGGAGAGGGGCCTCCTGTACCATCAGGGTGTCTATCGGCACACCTACCCGTTCTGCTGGCGCTGCGACACGCCGCTCCTTTATTACGCCAAGACGTCGTGGTACATCCGCACGACGGCGGTCAAAGACCGGTTGGTGGGCAACAACTCGCGCATCAACTGGTACCCGGATCACATCCGGGAGGGCAGGTTCGGGGAGTGGCTGCGAAACAACGTGGACTGGGCAATCTCACGCGAACGCTACTGGGGCACGCCGATACCCATCTGGCAGTGCGACGGGTGTGGCGAGATGGACTGCGTCGGCGGCGTGGAGGAATTGTCCCAACGGTGCGGGCAGAATCTTGTTGACCTGGACCTGCACCGGCCCTACGTGGACGACGTCAGCTGGACCTGTTCATCCAATGACTGCGGCGGCGTGTTCCGACGCATTCCCGAGGTGATGGACTGCTGGTTCGACTCGGGGATGATGCCCCTGGCGCAATGGCACTATCCCTTCGAGAACCGGGAGATTGAGAAAGACGGCCGGCTGCCCGCCGACTACATCTGCGAGGCGGTGGACCAGACGCGGGGCTGGTTCTACAGCCTGCACGCCCTGTCCACGCTGATGCAGGACGACATCGCGTATCGCAACGTGATCTGCCTGGGCCTGATTCTCGACGGGCGCGGCCGCAAGATGAGCAAGCGGCTGGGCAACATCGTCGAGCCCGATTCCATCCTGGATATCCACGGGGCCGACGCGCTGCGCTGGTATCTGTTCACCGCGTCACATCCGGGCGAGCCGCGGCGGTTCTCCGACCGGCTGGTCCAGCAAACGCTGCGGCAGGTGATGCTGACCCTGTGGAACGTGTACTCGTTCTTCACCAACTACGCCAACATCGACGAATTCGAGCCGTCGCAAATACCGGCCGGCTGGCGACCGGAGGCTGAGCTGGATCGCTGGGCGCTGGCCGAGCTCAACCGGTTGGTGCAGGTGGTCGACGGCCATCTGGACAACTACAACCCCACCGACGCGGGCCGGCGGATTGCAGAGTTCATCGACGTGCTGTCCAACTGGTACGTACGTCGTTCCCGCCGCCGGTTCTGGAAGAGCGAGGCCGACGCGGACAAGCTGGGCGCGTACGCGACGCTGTACACCTGCCTGACCACCGTGGCCCGCCTGATGGCTCCGCTGGCTCCCTTTGTGTCCGAGCAGATGTACCGCAATCTGGAGCTCCGATTCAACCCGGACGCGGCCGACAGCGTCCACCTGACAGAATACCCGGTGGCCGACGAGTCGCTGATCGATGACGCCATCATGGACGCGACACGGCTGGCGATCCGCGTTTCCAGCATGGGGCGCGCTGCTCGAAGCAAGGCTGGCCTCAAGGTGCGGCAACCGCTGGCGTCGGTGGTGGTGCGGACCCGGAACCCGGACGAGGCGCAATACCTGGACTGGGTGGAGGCGCAGATCCTCGAGGAGTTGAACATCAAAAGTTTGAGGGTCGACGGAGTGGAGCAGGAGCTGTATTCGCTGGCGCTGGCCGAGGCCGGCGAGGACGGAGACTCCGTGGTTTCCACGGACGGGTACTCTGTCGCCCTGGAGGCCGGCTACATGGTGGCCGTGGACGCGAACATCACCCCGGAGCTTGCTGACGAAGGCCTGGCCCGCGAGCTGGCGCACCGGATACAGAACCTCCGAAAAGGCGCGCGGTTCGACATCACCGACCACATCGTCACCTATTATCAGGGACCTGATGACGTAGATCGCGTGATGGTTGCTCACGGAGATTACATCATGCAGGAGACCCTGAGCGACTCTCTTTTGGCAAAAGCTCCGGTCGAGGACGCTCATTCCGAGACGGCCAAGGTGGAAGGTATGGAAGTGACGCTGGGGGTCCAGAGAACGGCCGCGGACTGACCGGTATGCCGGAACTGCCGGAGGTTGAAAACACCCGCCAGTACCTCATCCGTTCCGGACTGGTGGGGCGTCAATTTGGTGCGCCGGAGATCACGTGGGCGCGCACCGTGCATGAACCCTCGGTGGGTGAGTTCATCGAGGGAGTGGCCGGCCGCAGAGTTGCCGATCTCATGAGGCGCGGGAAGTACCTGATCGCTCCGCTGGACGATGAGCAGTACCTGGTGCTGCACCTGGGCATGACCGGCCGGCTCCGCATCCACGACAGCGACAGCGAGCCTCCGCCGATGGTCCGGCATACGTTCCCGCTGGACGATGGACGGGAAATGCGGTTCATAGACCCGCGCAAGTTCGGGCACCTGTGGTTGCTATCCGATCCCTCCGACGCAATGTCCAAGATGGGACCGGAACCTCTCGAACCCGCGTTCACCGACGAGGTTCTGGTCGAGGTTCTGGGGGGCCGCAAGGCTCCCATCAAGGCCCTGCTGCTGGAGCAGTCGGTGGTTGCGGGTTTGGGCAATCTCTACGCGGACGAGGCCCTGTTTGTGTCGGGCATTCATCCGGAGCGTGCCGCCAACACTCTGACCGCCAGCGAGCTGTCCCGTTTGCATGAAGGCATCGTCGACGCGCTGACCAGGTCAACCAACGCATACGCCGCCGCCCGCGACGCCGAATGGCCGGATCCGCCCACGGCGCTGTCTCCGTGGACCATACCGCGCGCCGCTGGGCTCGCGTGCCCCCGATGTTCAACCGAGGTCCAATTATTGAGGGTGCGCAACCGGAGCACGTGGTACTGCCCGAGTTGCCAACCGTCCGATGCGGGAGCGGTGTGACGACCATCGGCAAACAGGGTTTTGTTGACTGCGGCCCGCCCGCCCGCTTACACTATCGACACCTAATCGGGTCAAGCCTCCGGCCTGTCCCGATATTGATGTATGGATGAATCTGCTGTAGGAGGCTGACTGAAATGGCCGGTTACCGCAAGCATGAGGCCCAGGAATGGGCATGGCAAAATCTGAAGGGGCAGTGGACCACCCTGGTGACCCCCTTCACGCCCGATAACCGGGTCGATACCGAAGGGCTGCGGAGCAACGTACGGCATGTGCAGAGCCTTGGGGTTCGGGGCGGTGGCTGCACGTGGAACATGGGCGAATTCTGGAGTCTGACCGAGGCCGAACGTCGCCTGGTCATGGACACGGTGGCCGACGAAGCGGCGGGGCATTGGCTGATCGGCGCCCATGTGACCGACACGTCGCTGAGGGAAAGCATCGCGTTGGCCGAACATGCTGAGAATCGCGGCTTCGACCTCCTTATCATCGCTCCCTCCTACATGGTCACCAAGACGGAGGACCAGGTGGTGGAGTTCGTCCGCCAGGTGGCGGACAGCACCGACCTGGCGATGATGTTCTACAACTCTCCGCAGTTCGGGATCACGATCAGTCCCCAGGGCCTCAAGCGGATCTGTGCGATCCCCAACGTGGTGGGAGTCAAGGAAGCAAGCTTCAACCAGCAGATCTCGATCGAGACCCACCTGCTGGTGGGCCGCGATGCCATCATCAGCACACCCGACGAGTGGATTTTCCACAAGGCCCAGGAACTGGGTTTCCGACAGCAGGTGATGTTTGCCAACACCTCCGACTGGCGTTTCGACACACCGTTGCACAACTACTACGTGCAGTTCATCGAGAAGGCGACGGCGGGCGATCTCGACATTGATTTCTACAACCGCCACCTGAAGGACATCAAGGCGCTGTCCGACAAGTGGTGGGGCAGCACCATGAAAAAGACCAACGGGTGCCTGCCCGTCTCCATGTGCAAGGCCTGGGGCGAGATGATGGGCATGGCCGGCGGCAGCGTTCGTGCCCCGCTGACCGACCTCACCGTCGAAGAAAAGAGCGGACTGTGGCGTGAGCTGGAGCCCCTGATCCCGCGTCCGAGCACCGCTCGCGAACCGCAACGCGAGGTTATCCACGCTCGCCCTCACGCGCCCTGGCTCAACGGGAACCGGGAGCCCGGTCGCCATCTGGACCTCGGCGGGTCCGGCATGATGCTGCTGGTCAGCGCCCAGAACAAGGCTGAGGCGCTGGAAGCCGACCGGGGCGGCGCGGACATCATCGACCTGAAAAACCTGCAGGAAGCGTTGGTGGGCTCTGCCCATCCCAGCCTGGTGAGGGAAGTGCGGGAAGTTATCCCACCTCATAAGCACGTCAGCGTTACGCTCGGCGTCGTTCCCAACCAGCCGGGCACCGTGGCGATGGCCGTCCACGCGGCGACGATGATGGACGCCACGTCCGTCAAGGTGGGTTTCCAGGTTGCCGACTACGAAACCGCAGTCGAGGTGCTGCGCGAATCCCGGGCAGCCATAGGCGACGCCGAGACCAAGCTCATCGGCTCCCTGTTTGCCGACAACCTGCTATTCGACGGTGGGCTGGACCCTCACCTGATGGTTCAGCTGGCCAAGGACGGCGAGTGCGATGGATTCCTGATCGATACACTGACCAAGGACGGGCGCAACCTGTTCGACTTCATGCCCGAGCCGGTCCTGCGGGACATGGTCATGGAGGCCAAAGCGGCCGGACTCAGCACTGCGCTCAGCGGCCACCTGAAGCTGGAAAACCTGGACGAACTGGCGCGCATCAACCCCGATATCGTGGGCGTGCGCGGCGCGGTATGCTCCAGTGGCGAACGCGACCGCGCCGTGGCGTGGGAAGCCGTGGCCTACTTCAAGGAACAGCTTGACCTGCGCAAGAGCGGTCAGATTGACGTGCGCGCTCCGGTGGGCGCTACCCATAACGGTAACGGGAACAGCAACGGTAACGGTCATCAGAACGGCAGCGGCTGGACCGTGATCGACGGGCGCGGCAAGAACTGCGCCGGCGTCATTGCCGCGCTGAGCCGGCAGATGGAGTACGACCGCACGTCGTTCATCGAGGCCATACTCCATGACGCGCTGAACATCTACGACGTGATCTACTGGACTGAGCAGGCTGGACACAAGCTCCTGACCCAGCGAAAGGAGAACGACGGAACGCTGCGCGTCCTGATCCAACCCTTTGGCAACGGCCGATAACCGGTCCCAAAATGGCGCCGTAGTAGGGGCGGGTCTTAGACCCGCCCCTACTCATTCACAGGGTAAATCGGCATAGGGTAAATCGGTAACTGTTCAGGTTCGCTGGGTCATTTGCGCGTTCGACACGAACACCCCGGGCACCGTATCAGCTCCGGGGCAGGCTTTTATCCGTAATCCACGAAATCTATGCGCTACTCGCGGTTGTGGATGAACAGGCTTTCTGGATGCCGGTCCTCGCCGGTATGACGGTGGTGGGTCGCAGCCGTCGCATTGAGTGTGAACCGTTACGTGTACCGGTACACTCACGCGCACCCACCTTGCGTAACCCGTCACTCCG
>JAJDXU010000194.1 GCA_022823105.1 Dehalococcoidia bacterium | reverse complement strand
GGTGGCGATGGTCAGGGTGTAGCTGCCGTCGGCGGGAATGGTCACTGTGCTTGGCTGCGAGGTGACTCCGTAGTCGCCGGTGGTGGCGACGGTGATACTCACCGGCAGGTTCACGGCTGGATTCGGGTTGCCCGCGATGATGAAGTCAACGCGCTCGCCCTCGATGATGTTGGTAGCCCCGGCCACGTTCACCACAGGCTGAGACGTGCTGCCCACGTCGCCTGACGTTGCCGAACCTCGCTGGTTGGCTGGGTCCAGCGGGCACCAGGGCTGCCCGTCGGCGGTCTCGATGCCCGGCTTCTCTTCGCAGTACTTCAGCGCCGGGTACTGGGTGGACGTGCCGAAGTCCCACGGGTCGTCGCCCGGACCAAGAAAATTCCTCTTAAAACCGCTCACGTTCACGTCCACGTTCCAATCTTGGTAGATGCCGGTGTAACCGGTGGGAGCCTGTAACTGGGCCGTAGTGTAGCCCAGGCCGCAGTCCGGGCTGGTGGTCCAGCCGGAGGTCTCCACGTCCCAGTAGTTGCTGCCATCGCTGCGTTTTCTGTGGTCCATATATTTGCAGGCCCCGTTCAGCCCACCGGCCGTGATTTCGAGGTTCGCCATAGAAACCTGTCCCGTAGCGTAGTTGGCTCTCAGCATCGGATCCAAGTAGGCGTGCACATAGGATCCGACCAAGCCCCCGACGTATCTTTCCGGGTATTTTTTCGGCCCAGGAGAATTCCTGGTGTAGGCAACTGAGCCGGTGGCGTAGGTCGCCCGTATGTGTCCACTGCTACGGTACCCCACCAGGCCGCCTCCCTCTTCATACGAAACCGTCACGTGGCCGGTGGCGTAGCTGGCGGCGACGCCGGTCGAACTGATGTGCCCCACCAATCCGCCAACCATTTGCACGCCGGACACGTGGCCGGTGGCGTAGCTTTCGATCAACGAGCTGTAGAAAGTGATCGTGCCGACCAGACCACCTACTTTGATCCTTCCCGACACGTCAACGTCGGAATAGACGCCGCTGACCCGGCCACGCTCCACCAGCCCAGCCAGCGCTCCCACCCACCAACTTCCAACCACCCGGCTGTCCGCGTTGGGGGCGGTCAGCCCGAAGTTCCGTACGTGTGCGCCGGGACCGAGGTAGCCGAACAGTCCAACGTAGGACAATTGAGGTTCGTTAATGTACAGGTTGGCGATGGTGCGGCCGTTGCCTTCGAACACCGCGGTGAACATCCGCGCGCGGGGGTTGGGACGTTCGCCGGGGTTCGAGCATATGGGGGTGCATACAGTGTCATGAAACCGGCGCTCAGCAGCCCAGGAATCGATCCTCTCCCCGCCCAGGAGGGTGCGCCAGCCCCGGCCTCCGTTCCAGTAGTCGTCGCCCGAATCGGCCTGGCCGTTGCCATTGGTGTCGAAGTCCAGGTCGGCGCTGAGCTCGTAGCCCTTGCACCCGTCGTTGCTGGTCCCCGTGGGGCAGCCCATGCCAGCGGCGGCGTTGGGGTATGCGGCGGCGTATTTGGTGTCGCCGTCGGGATCGTGGCCGGTTCGCCCGTATTGGTCCGGCGGGTACACATCGGCCGTGCCGTCGCCGTTCAGGTCCCAGCGAATGGCGTTCAACTGCGCCAGGTTGCAGATTTCTATCAGGCCGTCGTTATCGAAGTCATAGTCGCCGTTGGCGTCCGTAACGCACGGGTCGATGCGCGCCGTGCTGACAGCGACCGCCACACTGTCCGCCGTAACGCCGTTGTAGTCCCCGGCGCTGTTGACGTTGTGGGTGATGCTCGTCTGGTAGTTGGCAATAATGTTCGCATTGTCATCGACCGCGGCGACCACCACTGTTTGCGCCGTACTCCAGTCGGTAGCAGTGAAGGTCAAGGACGCTGGCGAGACTGTGGCTATCGAAGTATCTGCGCTGGCCAGGGCGATGGTAACGTCGCCGTCGGCCGGTTCGCTGTTCAGCTGCACCTGGTAGGTTGCCTGGTCTTCCCGATCGCTGCTCGTGCTCGGGTCGTCCTCCTCGGCCAGGGTCAGGGAGTTCGCGGACACGCTCACGCCCCTGGTGTCGTCGTCGTTGACCGTAACCGGCATGCTGTCCGCCGTCACGCCGTTGGAGCCGACGGCGCCGCTGACGGTGTGGGTGATGCTGGTCTGGCGGCGGTCGCTGCTGTTGTCCAGGTCGTCGTCCACCGCGGTAACCGTTACCGTCTGCGACTGATTCCAGTTGCTCGTTGTGAAGGTCAGCGACGCTGGCGAGACCGTAGCAATGGGGGCATCCGTGCTGGCCGGGGCGATGGTAACGTCGCCGGTGGGCTGGCTGGTCAGCTGCACCGTGTAGGTTCCCAGGTGGTCGGCGTCGGCTGTGTTGGGGTCGTCGGCCTCGGCCAAACTCAGGGCGTCTTCAGACAGGGCCACGCCCCAGGTCGCGCCGACGTTGACCGGCCGGAGCCGTAGCCGGAACTCGGCCAAGCTGCGACCTCCGGTGTGATAATAGTGCACGCGAATATGGCTCGTGTACCAGCCGTTGGTCAGCGTGCCTACCTTGACCCGGATTCGATAATACTCGGTCGTGTTTCCCGGCACCTGGAAATCACAGGGACATTTGCCGAGCGTACCCGTTATTGGGGTGACGACAGGATTCTGGCCGCCATAGGTGATTAGTCCAAAGGTGCTGCCATCAAGGGCGTGGTCCGCGCCGCCGCTATCGCTGATGACGAACGTACTTTGGGTGAACGTGTTGTTAGTCAGCCGGATCCGCAAGTCGCATTCCTGGTCGGTTGGGTGCTTGGGCTGGGTAGGGAGCGGACAGGGTTTCCCATCCTCGACATAGGGCTGGATAGAGGCAGTGACCGGATGACCGGAGTCGGCCGAACTCTCAGCAAAGGTCAGCAACAACACAGACAGCGCGGCGGCAATCACTGCCAGCGCCAAAACCACGACGGTACTTCCTGGCTTCAACATCCGAGATCTCCTTCCCAAAATCATCCAGCTCGCTCCCTCCGGCACCGCCTCTGGGGCAGGCTATTATGGGGAACCCGCTGCGTTACTGCCGGGCGCAGCGTCCAACGCCACCGTGCCGGTGTTCTGGTTCCCTACTTTCACATTGGCGAACGGGTCGTTAATGTCATCAACCCTGACGTTGGCCTGGATCGGGGAACGCCGGGGGGCGACCGACTGCGGGAACACGCTGGCTCCGTTAGCCCCAATCCACCGCAGAGAAGAGATGAAGGTGGCGGTGGACTGAGAAGGTAAGAAGGTACTCCTTTGCTTCTGGGATAATGGTTTCTGAAACGGGAAACTAGCCCCAAAAGAGGAGCACCCAATAGATGCTATCACACAACCAGCTCCAACGCATCCGAATCGCTTTTGACGACAGGGCAATCGCGTCTTAACTGAGTAGGATTTTGAGGAGGTAGTCCTCCCTCCAGCCGGCTTGCAGGCGTTTGCCCTGTATGCCTACTTTCAGGCTGGTTTCCCGTCTCAGCAGGTTGTGAGATATCTGCCTCAGCGTGGCCATGTTCTGGGGGGCGTGGTCCTTGCGCACCCGGCTTTGATCTTCCTGGAAGGTTACGTCCAAGCTCCAGTGCAGCGAGTTCTCGATGCTCCAGTGGG
>JAJDXU010000123.1 GCA_022823105.1 Dehalococcoidia bacterium | reverse complement strand
ATACCGGCGAAAGCCGGTATCCATTGACCGAAGTCAGCTGTTTCCATGGGAATACCAAGCCATTCACAGGTTCTGGACTCCGGCTTTCGCCGGAGTGACAGGTGAGTGATTTCATATGCGATAGCCCTGACGCCTCAGTTGCCAAGCCTCAATGGTTTCAGGCGGGGGTCCTCGGGATCACGCCCTCACACCCATCGCGCCGCGGTCCACAGAATTTCGGTAGGGCATCCCAATATTTCGTCGAATCTGCGGGCCGAAGGAGTGCCGCCATCGATATCCTCTTGACAGTTTTCGCCGCCGGGATATCCGAAGGCACGGCGATATTGCTGAAGGACTTCACCGTGGCGATGGTCATCGCGGCGGGTGGGTTGGCCCTCGCGCGCCTCGCGTGGCAGCCGCCCGTCCTGGGGTACCTGGTGGCCGGGATGATCATCGGCCCGTACACCCTGCCGACTCCGCTGATCAGCAATCTTGACACCATCGGGCTGCTCGCCGAGTTGGGTCTGATTCTACTGCTTTTCGGCATCGGGCTGGAGTTGGGCTGGCGGCGCATCCAGAGCATCGGATTCCGCGTCCTCGTCATCGGCGTCATCGAGATCAGCCTGCTCACGCTGCTGGGAGTCTGGATCGCCAGCATCCTGCCGGGCATCGACGCCAGCCATGGGCTCTACCTGGGTGGAGCAATGGCCATCAGCAGCTCGGCCATCCTGCTCAAAGGCCTTCGGGATGGAGGCAATCTCAACTCGGTCTGGGGACAGACCATCGTCGGCATCCTGCTGGTGGAGGACTTCGCCGCGGTTATTCTGCTGACGGTTCTCGCCGGCCTGGCCACCACCGGCACGGCCAGCCTGGCCGACGCAGGAATCCTGGCCGGCAAGTTGGCTATATTCTGCGTCGTGGTGCTGGTCGCCGGCACCATGCTGGGCGCTCGGGTCATGCGCTGGCTTTCCCGCCTGCAATCGGACGAAACCCTGCTGCTGGCCAGCCTGGGCTTCTGTTTCCTGCTCGCCCTGTGCGCCACTCTGCTGGGGTTGTCGCCCGCCGCCGGATCGTTCCTCGTCGGCGTGGTGATCGGCGACACCGAGGCAGCCGGACGAGTCAACCGGATGGTTGCGCCGGTGCGCGACATGTTTGGCGCGCTGTTCTTCCTGTCCATAGGCATGCTCATCGATTACCGCACCCTGGACGATTACATCCTTCCCGCCCTGGTGGTGGTGGCCGTGTTCATGGTCGGCAAGATGGTGGCAAACACGGTGGGTTCCATCCTGGCAGCGCGCAACCCGGCCGACGCCATGAGGGTGGGCATGACGATGCCCCAGATGGGTGAATTCTCCCTGGCAATTGGCCGCCTCACCCCGGCGGACGTGGCCGGCGCGTCGGCACTGAGCCCGATTCTGTCCATCACCACTGCGATCACGTCCATCCTGGCGCCGTTGGCCAGCCGGTCTGCAGTCCCTTCGGCGGACTGGCTCGCCCGGCGCTCCCCCGTGCCCATGCGTCGGGCGATGCTGGGCATCAGCCTGGCGGTGGAGTTATTCTGGTCCCTGCTTTCGCTGCCCGGTCCGGCGGGCCAGGAGTTTCGGGGCGTGGCCCGACGCATCCTCATCAACGCGTGCATTGTCGCCGTGCTGAGCGCGGCCGGAGCCGGCATCATGTTCTCCGCGCCCGGCGTGGTGGGCCAATTCCTGCACGTATCCACCGGCATCGGCGCGCTCATAACGGTGGGCGTGGTTACCGGCCTCAGTGTCCCCGCCGTGATCGGCATCTGGCGTTCCCTGCGGACCCTTGCGCATCTGGCCGCCGGAAACCCCCATTTGCCCGATGTCCACCTGAGGGGACTTCCGAGTTGGTCGGCGATCCAGGCGATGTTGGAGTACGGTTTGGCGACCGCGCTGCTGGCGTTGCTTTTCCTGCTGATGCTGCCCATGTTCATACGCCTGTTGGCGCTGGGCGGCCTGTCGGTATCCGTTTCACTGGTCCTGCTGATCGCTTCGGCGTTGGCCGTCGGGATCATCAGCTTTCGGGTCCACCGGGTCCTGGAACCCGCATTCCGCGACACGTTCCTGTCGACGTCTCCGGCATCGGCGTCGCATCCTGGCGAGGACGTTGAGGGCGCGCCCCCGGTCGAGGGCGAGTCCACTGATCCGTCCCGGCCGACCGATCCCGCGACGGGCGCCGCCCGACCCATTTACAACCCCTTGATTGCCGCCTATGCAGAGAAGGACGGCCGACTCCACGACCGGCCTTGATCGACTGACGAGCAAATCCATGACCCACCGGCGCTCCGACCCGGCGCTGCCCGAGTTGCCCGCTGCGACAACAATCCGTTGCTTCAGTAGGGTTGGTGTATAATATGGCGCAGACGCGGCCGGGGGACGCGCGTCGCCAGCGTCCCAGTGTTTGAGAGTCAGGTTGTTTACGATGGGCCGCGATCCAGTAGGATTTTGGCCAGGAGGAATCAGTATGGCTATTTTGGGCAGGATTGGCACTTCGGTGCGTGACGCCCTCACGGGAACTTTGGAAGGTACCGGTCGCGTCGGCAACGTGGCGATTGACACCGTCAGGGATACCACTGCGAACGCGCTGCAGAGCGCACGCTCAGTGGGCGGTGAGGTGGGACATCTGGCACAGGATTCCATCATCGGCGCCCTGCACGCTGTCGGCAACGTGGGCGGCGCTGCCGGATCCGTCGTTCGCGATTCAACCATCGGCGTCATCCAGGGCGTGGGCGAGGTCGGGACGGCCACGACCACCATGCTGCACGACGTTGTGGTGGGCGCGATTCGCGGCTCCAGCGATGTTGGCACGGAACTGGGCACCGCCACCCAGCATGCGGTGGAAGGCGCGGTGCGCGGCAGCGCTTCCGTGGGTTTGGCAACCGAGGAGTCGGTGGTCCAGGTGACGCGAGGGTCAATCGCCGGCGCCAGGGAGGTGGGCAGTTCGCTGACCGACGCGGCGCGCGCCACGGTTACCGGAGTGGTCACCGCCGTGGCCGGAACTTCCGGCGACGTTGTGGTGGCAACTACCGCGACCGCCAGGCAGCTGGTGAGCAGCGCGGCCCAGACGGGCGAGGACGTAGCGCAGGTTGCGGTTTCTGCGGTGAACGGCGCGATCGACGCCGCGCGGACCACCGGGCAGAACGTTGAACAGACCGCTGCCGCCGCCGCGCGCGGCGCGATCGAAGCGGCCTATGACGTGAGCGACGCCGCCGGCGACGCCGTCCGCAACGCCACCACCGGCACGGTTTCGGGCGTGCGCGTGGTCGTCGACACGGCGACATCAAGGCGAAGCGACCGCGACGCGACCTAGCCGTATATCTCACCTCGACAGGCAACGGGCCGCTCCGAATCATACTGGAGCGGCCCGAACTTAACGGTTTTCATTCGCGGGAAAACCATCCCGCGCCCCTGCCGCGTACCGTCGTTTTGGCGCGCGAGCCCTGCCATACCCTTTACGATCCATTATGGACCAGAGAGATCAGCAACAAGCAGTCACCGTGCATTCGGTCCGAAACGCCATGGTTCGGCGCATGGGAACCCGCGGCGCAAGAGTGCCTGCCTTCGCCCTGCGCTCCGCGGCGCGCTCGGCGGTGGGCGGCGCGAGGCATCTGGGCGAGGGAGCGGCCCATATCGGCAGATATGCCGTCGTGGGCGCGGTCCAGGCTATCGAAGAGGTGGGCGGCGAGGCTGGCTCCATGATCCGCGATACCATGATCGGCGTGATCGAGGGCGCCAACCAGGTGGTGGCGATCACTGCTCCGGCGTTGAGAGACATGGTGGTCGGAGCCATCCAAAGTTCCAGGGGCGGCGTTTCGGATACGACCGAGGTCGGACGGGGAGCCATTGAAGGCGCAATCGTCGGCGCGGTCGCCGTGGGCATGGACAGCCAACGTGCCGCGGCCTCCGCGGTCGCCGGCGCGGTGGAAGCCATGACCGAAGCCGGAGCCGAGACTGCGGACGCGGTGAGGGCGACAGTGAGCGGAGTGGTTTCGGGGGTGGCTGCGGCCGACGGCGACGTCGCCACCGCCACCGGAGCGGCAACCTACGCCATGATCGTTCACGGCGCCGCCGATGCAGCAGACCCCGAAGAAATCGCCACCAAGGCCGAGCATGCTGTGGATGCGGCTCTGCACGAAATCGCAGAGAACCCGGCGGTCGACATTGAGGTGGTGGCGGCAACCGCCAACGGAGCAGTCGCCGCCGCTTACGAACTGGGTCAATCCCACGGCGACCATGTGCGCAGTTCAGTGTTGCTGAAACTCGCCGCATCGACCGGTCACGCGGTGCCCGAAATCGCTTATCAAGCTGCGCATCTCCGGGAACGCTTGACGGACGAACTGCCGCGGGGCCGGGCAGCCTGGCGCGGTCGGGCGATTTACCGCGCCGCTCGCGCGCTATATCGCGACGGCGTCGTCGACATGGCGGCCTCACTGGCCTACTACACCGTGATGTCGGTTTTCCCCATGATGGCGCTGGTGGCCATGGCGGTCGCGTTTTTCGTCGAACCTGAGGTGGTGGGAGCCGGCGTCTCCGCCGTCGTCGTGCAATATTTCCCGGCGTCTGCCGACCTGATTGCCGAAGCCGTCCAGAATCTGTTCAAAGGAACGTTGGCCATGGGTCTGGTCGCGTTGATCGTAACCTTGGTCGCCGCCAACGGTCTGTTCATGGCTGCCGATCGTGCGGTGAACCGGTTGTTTGGCGGAGAGCACAAGGGCATCCTGCGCACCACGCTCTCGGAGGCTGCGGTTGCCACCAGCGTCGTAATTCTGTTCACCCTGTCGATATTGGTCACGGCGGTTTTCCAGGTCGGGTTGGGATTCCAACCTGAACTTGCGGAGCGGTTTGGCTCCGCCGCCGGATACCTGCTGTGGGTGTTGGGAGTCCTGTCAACTCTCGTGCCGGCGTTGATAACCGCCCTCCTGTTTACGTCGGTGTACCGTTACATGCCCAGCGTCCCGGTCCAATGGCGTGACGCTGCCTACGGAGGTTTGGTGGCCATGCTCCTCTTCGAAATCGGGGCGCATCTGTTTTTCTGGCTGTCCGCCCTCGCCACGCAGCGGAGCGTGATATACGGTCCCCTGGCGGCGTTCGTCGCGCTGTTGATGTGGTCGTTCCTGGCGGCCCTGGTGTTCCTGTATGGCGCCGCCTTGACGCGTGCCGCGAGCGAATTGCGGCCCCGCCGTGG
>JAJDXU010000060.1 GCA_022823105.1 Dehalococcoidia bacterium | reverse complement strand
TTGCCGCAGGAAGTCCGATGCTGCCGTTTGGTACTTCAAAACCTGCATGAAACTCACTCTACCCGGTTGGATGGCTGCATGCCTGATGCTTTTATATCAAAGCAGAGCGCCTGAAAACCAGCGGGCTTCAGGCGGCCCCCTCGGCAACGTCGATGGCGCGCATCATGGCGCCGGACTTGTGCCGCGTCTCCATGTACTCGTCCTCGGCCACGCTGTCGGCGACCACGCCGCCGCCGGCCTGCACGTACATGATGCCGTCCTTGAAGATGCCGGTGCGCAGAACCAGGGCAGTGTCCATGTTGCCGTTGTAGCTGAAGTAGGCGACGGCGCCACCGTAGGGCCCGCGGCGTTCCTGCTCCACCTCGGCGATGATCTCCATGGCGCGGATCTTGGGGGCGCCGGACACGGTGCCGGCGGGGAAGCAGGCGCGCAGGGCATCGTAGGGCGTCATGTCGGGGCGGAGTTGACCCTCCACGTGGGACACGAGGTGCATTACGTGTGAGAACCGCTCAACGTCCATGTACTGGGTCACCTTGACCGTGCCGGGGACGCTGACGCGGCCAATGTCGTTGCGCCCGAGGTCCAGGAGCATGATGTGCTCGGCCTGCTGCTTTTCGCTGCCCTTGAGCTCCTCTTCCAGGGCAACGTCTTCAGCCGGCGTCTGGCCGCGCGGGCGGGTACCGGCGATGGGGTGGGTGGCGACGGTGCCCTCGTGGACGGTGGCGACGGTCTCGATGGCCGCGCCGACGATCTGGAAGCCGTTGAGGTCCAGGTAGTACATGTAGGGGGAGGGATTGCTGCCCCGCAGGGCGCGGTACACCTGGAACGGGTGAGCGTCGGTGCGACGACTGAACCGCTGGGAGTTCACCACCTGGATCACGTCGCCGGCGTAGATGTACTCGACGCACTTGTCGACGATGGCCTCGTACTCCGGTACGGTAAAGTTAGATTGAGTCTCGCCGCCCGACGGCATGGAGGGTTGGGCGAGCAGTTCCGGAGGGATCTCCAGCGGGCGCGAGAGGCGGTCCACCATCCGCTCGACCTTGGCGACGGCGGCCTCGTAAGCGGCGTCGATATCGCCACCGTCGAGGCGGGCGTGGCTGACGACCTTGATGTCGTGGCGCAGGTGGTCGAACACCAGCAGGGTGTCGGTGAACATGAAGACCGATTCGGGCAGGCCCTGGGGGTCCGATTCCAGCATGGGCACGCGAGGCTCAAAGTAGTGCACGGCGTCGTAGGCGACGTAGCCCACGCCACCGCCGTGGAAGGGGGGCAGCCCTTCGACGGGGATGAGATTGAAGGAGTCCATCTCGCGTTGCACCAGGGTCAGCGGGTCGCACTGGCCGGATGGCTGGTCGGCGCCGGTGCTGAAGACGTCGTAGGGCTCGGTGCCGATGAAGCTGTAGCGGCCGATGCGTTCGCCGCCGGCCACCGACTCCAGGAGGAAGGAGTAGGGGGGCCTGGCGACTTTCAGGTAGGCAGAGACGGGGGTTTCCAGGTCGGCGTTGATGGTGCAGTAGATCGGGCACAGGTTGCCCTGGCCGGCCAATGACCGGACCTGCTCAAGTGTGGGGTAGTAAGTAGGCAAGGCTTTTCGTCCAGTTTGTGGTGTCAGGAGGCAATAGAAAAAGCCCGTCCCCGGCGGGACGAGCCTAATGGTCGCTATGCCACCCTGCGTGTGGTGTTGATCGGGCGGTTAACGCGGCCCATGCGGCCCTGCCTACTCGGATCGGTTCTTCGGACGGTTCTATCGTTTCGGCGGACGGCTCCGGGGTCCATTGGGCGTCTGCGCCTGGCGCCGGTTCACAGCAACTCCGGCTCTCTGGGCCTCGCTGGACGCTTACTAATCCCCTTCACAGCGATTGGGTATTCGGTTGTGCGCGGTCAATTGTATGGTGGGTGGTGGGGGGCGTCAACGTACGCAATCACCCGATATCCTTGATCAGTTTAGCGAGCACATCCAAAAATCGAGGATAATGGTTTTCGTGGACGTGGCGGTTATTCCACAAACCTGACTGCCGAACACGCTCCCGGCTGGAGCTCAGTCCCAACCACTTGCGGGACGGCGGGTCCACGGGTTCTACGGAATAACCGCTGAGCAAAGCGATGGCATTTCTCTCGATGTAGCCCCGCAGGCTATCAGGTCCCGGGGCGTCGTTAAGAGGCAAGA
This sequence comes from Dehalococcoidia bacterium, assembly GCA_022823105.1. Taxonomy (GTDB): domain Bacteria; phylum Chloroflexota; class Dehalococcoidia; order Lucifugimonadales; family UBA3495; genus Bin87. The sequence continues at coordinate 11,169 of JAJDXU010000060.1, read as the reverse complement.
CGATGAACGGCATGGCGCCCATATAACGGCTGACCTGAACTTCCGCGGGGCGCTCCGCTTCACGAATCTCACGTGGGGCGTTTGAACCATGACCCCAACTGCCCACGCTGTCAACGGCTCCCGCGTTGATAATAGCGTCGCCGACCAATAGACGGAAAATCGAACCGCGATGATTGCCGCCCAATGGGTTGAGTGTGCCCCTATGTTGGTTGAGACGATTCCACAGCGATGTACGCGATTTCGTCATCAAACCGTGAGTGCCAACCCTTACTACTCTCCGGCCATGCCCACTCACCGACCGCAATTCACCATCCTCAAAAAAGAAGTACACCCCCCGTTGGGGCCACTCCATTCTTCCGTGGCAGTTGGACAGCATGAACTTGCCGCCACTCACCGTTTCTAGTTCATCCAGAAGCTGATAAAACGTGATCGTGTCATCAAGACGGCTCATTTTCCGACAACCATTGCAATTGTTTGCCAATCTGGAGACCCCGCATCGGTACAGAAACCGTTGCATATCTGCGGCGCAACCAAGGTTCGAGGTGCTCTCGGTAACGGGTTCCGGCAAGGATGACCACCTGATCAGCATCTGGCAGAGATTCCCCCATCTGGTTTTGAACCATTTCCACCCAAGCGCGTCGCTCTGCAGCGCTCATATTGTTTAAGGTCATTTCGTAAGGTATCAGAACGTCATCTGGATGTACCAAACCGTGCTCCGCCGACAGGATGAACCAAGGAGAATCGGACCTCAGTACATAGGCGCGGGCCTTTTGAAACCAGGTGGACGTGTATAGATCCTGAGCGGGAGCAGGGTACGGAGTTTTCCGCGAAACGCAGGAGACCAGATAGATACGGCGATAAGAGAACATGTCTCCTTCCTTCAGCGGCGGGCGGGGAATCGGTTAAGCTGACCGGGCCAGTTGAGGATGCGGCGGTCGTCAGTGATTATCTGGTGGCCATCCTGAGCGGTGGCTACGATGATGCGGTCGGCAGGATCATCGTGAAAATCAGTCAGGGCGACGGAACGGGCGGCGATTGCGCCATCAACGGGAATCTCTATGAACCCTGCTGCAAGGAGATTCTGGCGCCACTGGACGGCGTTCGCGTTTAATGTCAGGCGACCTTTCGACAGGAGCAGAGCGACTTCCCAGACGGAGATCGCGGAGAAGGCTGCTTGACCACGTTGGGCAGATTCTCGTATCCGGCGTTGGGCCACCGATCCAAGGCGTGGGTTAGATTCGAGGAACCAGATCAGTGAACGGGTGTCCGGCAATATCAGCCTAGGTTTTCCTCGTCATAGTTGCTGGCGTACCATTCTGGCGGCAACGGAGACACGATATCGCCGTGAATTTCGACCTGGCCTTTCATAGAACCGTAGCCGTGGAGTGGCGGTTCCTCATACCGGGTTATCTCCACTATCGGTTTGTCGCCGTCAAAGATGATAGCCAATCCGTCCTGCTCGAAAACCGCTTCGATGATTGACCGGTATTGCTCACCGAACTCTTCGACGGTGAGCGTATGGAGTTTATCCTGGAAGGGAACTGGCTCAGTCATGGTTTCCTCCGCCTGTGCGGATGGCGACGCACAGTGTGTTTTTGAGTCTATCACGGCGTCAGCAGGATCTTGCCTACGGTCTCTCTTCCTTCGAGGCGGCGGTGGGCTTCGGCGGCTTCGGCGAGGGGGATGTTCAGGCTGACGTTCTGCCTGATTTCGCCGGACTGCACCCAGTTGAGGCAGTCCTCGGCGCGCCGGAGCAGTTCGTCGCGGGTGGCGGTGAAGTCGCCCAGGGACGGGCGGGTGAGGTACAGCGATCCGTTGCGCAGGGCGGCGGAGTCCACCATGCCGACCGGGCCGCCGGCCTGCCCATACAGGCACATGCAGCCGCGGCGTCCCAGGATGCGGAGGCCCTTTTCGAAGGTGGTTGCGCCCACGGCGTCGTAGATGATCTTGACGCCTTCGCCGTCGGTCATGCGGCGGATCTCATCCTCGAAGTCCTGCCGGGTGTAGAGAATGACGTCGTCGGCGCCGGCGTTGGAGGCGAGGGCGGCCTTGTCGTCGGTGGACACGGTGGTGTACACGTGCAGGCCCATGCGTTTGAGCATCTGGATGAGCAGCAGGCCCATGCCGCCGGCGCCGGCGTGGACCAGGGCGCGGTCTCCCGCACGCAATGGGATGATGTCGTTGACCAGGAAATGGGCCGTCATGCACTGGAGCAGGGTTGCTGCGCCGGTGTCGAAGTCCATCTCGTCGGGGATGCGCACCAGCAGCCACGCCGGTACGGCCTGCTGTTCGGCGTAGGAACCGGTGTGCATGGCGTAGGCCACCCGGTCGCCCACGGACACCTCGGTTACGCCATCGGCGACGGCGGTAACGACGCCGGACGCCTCCCGTCCGGGGGTCCAGGGGAACGCGGCCGGGGGGTTGGTGCCCTTGCGGCTGGACACGTCGGTGTAGTTGACGCCGATGTTGCGGATGGACACGACAGCCTGGCCGGGACCGGGCGTGGGTTCGGGCATGTCTTCGTATTGCAGGACGTCGGGGCCGCCGACTTCGTAGGCGCGGATGCCTTTCATGGTTTTGCCTCCGGGGGTTGGTTTGCAGGGATAAACGGGATGAAGAGGATGTTGATTCGATAGGAGCTAGCCGCCGAGGACGGACGCCATGCCGGTGACGTTTTCGATCTCGGCGATGCCTCGGAAACTGGCGATGGCTTCGTCGATGTGATCGGCGGGCAGGATGTAGCGGGTGCAGTACAGGAACTTGGCTTCCAGTTCCTCGGCGTCGAGGGGCATGGCCGGAGTTCCGCGCGGGTGGTCCACCCGGTGGCGCAGGGTTCGTCCGTCGTCAAGGGATACGGACACCTCGGCCGGGTGGGGAGAGAGTGGAGACCTGGTCAGGGTGGCCTCGACGGAGATGCGTTGCATCACCGAGCGCACGCCGTCGTCCTGCACGGCGGGATCGGAGAAGAAGTTGATGAGCGGCTGGCCATGGCAGAGCGTTGCCGCGGCGATGAACCCGATGGACGCGCGGCCCTGCCAACCGTCGGCGGGGATGTGATGGGGCAAACTCCGCAGTGTTTCGGCGGTCACCCCAACGTGGGCGGAAACGATCCGGTCGGCCTCGATCCGGTGCAGTTGCGACAACCCCAGGATCGCGTCGATAACGCTGTGGCTGGCGGCGTGACAGGGGTAGAGCCGGATGGTCACGCCGGGGTCGAGCAGGCGCCAGTCCCGGCCCAGGCCGGCCAGAGTATCGGCCGGAACGGGATCGAACGCCGGCGATGCCGCCAATTCCTCGGCGGCCGTGAGCGCGGCCAACACCCCATCCATCGCGGCGCGCCCGCCAGCCAGGGCGTTGGCTCCAGCCGACCGGTACGCGATGTCCGAATCGGCGGACGATGCCGCCAGGCCGATCGCGTTGGCAATGGTCGATTCCTGCGGCGCGAACAGCATGGCGGCGGCGGCACCGGAACCGATTGCGCAGGCCGCGCTGCCGATCTGCGGAGCCGACGACAGGCGGGCGATGATCTCGCAACCCGCCGCGAAAGCGGCCAAGACCGCATTACCCGGGTAGCCGTGCATCTCTCCCAACGCCATCACCGCGGGAAACACGGCGGCGGTGGGATGGACCAACCCTGCGTCAACCGCGTCAGCATCCACCAAGTTGTCGTCGAAATCGAGGACACGGATCAGGGTCCCGTTGACCAGCGCGGCGTACACCGGCGAGGTGCGTTGGCCCATGCCGATGATGGTGCTGCGCCCATTGCCTCCCATGGCGCGGAGTCCGCGAGCGAGAGCGATGCCGTCTGGATGGGCGGCGCCGGCCAGGGCGGCGGCAGCGGCGTTGAGCATCATGTCGCGGCAGACGTCGGCTACGGGGGCCGGCAGAGCGTCTGGGCTTTTGGCGAGCTCCGCCGCGAACCGGGCGATGCGCTGGGTGAAATCGGGTTGAGATGTAGTCATGGCGAGGTAAGGATAGCGAGGGGCGATGGCCGGCGCAACGCGGGGTCCGGCCAGCGCCAAGTGTATAATGCCGCAATGGACAGCAGGACGGTGATTCGACGGCTGGAGGCCAACGGGTGGTACGTTGACCGAATCAAAGGCTCGCATCACCAGATGAAGCATCCGATCAAGCCCGGTACTACCTCCGTTCCTCACCCACGAAAAGACCTCAAAACAGGAACGATAAGGAGCATCGAGAAGCAATCCGGAGTTCGGTTGCGGCGGTAACGGTAAAGGAGATCGCTCGGTAAAGGAGATCGCTATGGAACGAACCTACATCGCGCTGGTTGAAAAGGATACAACCAGCGATTACGGCGTATTCTTTCCCGACCTGCTGGGCTGCATTACAGCGGGGACGACGTTTGAGGAAGCGCGCGAAATGGCGCGGGAAGTTTTGGCCCTGCAATTGGAAGGAATGGCTGCCGATGGCGAATATATCCCACCACCCGGTTCCGCTGACGATGCCCTGGCCTACGAAGACGCGCACTACGCCATCGCCCTGATTGTGGTCGAGGCGCTGCCGGAACGCACGGAAGAAGAGGCACAGGCCGAGCTCGATGCGTTTCTCGCGTCGGATGAATACCGGGAGCTCTACGGTAAGCCGCTCACTGAGGATGATCTAGATGACTCCGCTTACTATGGCGATTCGTATGAAACCGAGGCGGTAAGGAACGGCGCCGGGCTGCGTCCGGTCATCGGGCCTGATACGGGACGAACCTACGCTGCCCTGGTGCGCCAGGACGCCGCGGGCAATTTCAACGTCGGTTTCCCCGACCTGCCCGGTTGTATCGCCGTCGGCAATACGCTGGAAGAGGCTTGCAAAACGGCGCGGGAAGCGTTGTCGCTGCACCTGGCGAGCATGTCCGCAGACGGGCATGAAGCTCCGCCCCCGAGTTGCGCGAGCGACGTTCTGGCTCACCCAGACGCGGCGGATGCTGTCGCGTTGACGGTGGTGACGGCGCTGTCGGAGCGGGAATCGGCTACCGAAGCATACCGGGAGATTTACGGGGATCCGGTGTCCGCATCATAAGGCAGGACACGCCAGGGAAGAACCGGAAAGGATATTTTGGGAGGTAAGGCAATGGCCGCGAACGGTTCCGGATCAGTGGAGACACGGGTTTACGACGTGGCTATCGTGGGCGGCGGTATTATCGGGCTGTCCACCGCGATGCAATTGCTGGAGCAATCGCCCGATTTGAACATCGCGGTCATCGAGAAAGAGGACCGGCTGGCCCAGCACCAGACCGGTCACAACAGCGGCGTGATCCACTCCGGAATCTACTACCGCCCCGGTTCCTGGAAGGCCAGGTTCTGCGTGGGCGGCAAGGACCGCCTGATTGCGTTCTGCGAGGAGAACGAGATCGACTACGATCCTTGCGGCAAGGTGATCGTCGCCACGCATGAGAGCGAGTTGGGCCGGTTGCAGGATTTGTACGAACGCGGCGTGGCCAACGGCGTGCCGGATCTGCAGATCGTCGAACCTGACCGGCTGGAGGAGATCGAACCCCACACCAGGGGCGTACGCGCGCTGTGGGCTCCCCACACGGGGATTGTGGATTACGTGCGGGTCGCCAACGCGTATGCCGGCAAGTTCCAGTCCGCCGGCGGGGACATATTCACGGGAGCGGCGGTGACCGGGACGCAGCAGACTCCCGGCGGCACGGCGCTGGAGACGGAGCGCGGCGCATTGCAGGCCAGGCACGTGATCAACTGCGGCGGCCTGTACGCGGACAGGCTGGCCAGGATGATGGGCGAGGAAACCGACGTGCGCATAATCCCGTTCCGCGGCGAGTACTACAAGCTGGCGGAATCGAGCCACGACCTGGTCAAAGGGCTGATCTATCCGGTGCCCGACCCGCGGTTCCCGTTCCTGGGCGTGCACTACACGCGCAACATCCACGGGTACGTGGAGGCAGGGCCCAACGCGGTGCTGGCGTGGGCGCGGGAGGGATATCGCAAGGGCGACATCAGCCTGGGCGAAACCGCCGGCGCGTTGACCTTCCCGGGGTTCTGGAAGATGACGGCCAAGCACTGGCGCACCGGGATGAAGGAGATGCACCGTTCGTACAGCAAATCGGTGTTCGTGGGCGATCTCAAAAAGCTGATCCCCGAAATCCAGGGGTCCGACCTGGAACCGGGCGGCAGCGGAGTGCGGGCGCAGGCCGTGTCATCATCGGGGGCGATCCTGGACGACTTTCACATCCTGCGGGGTCAGAAGGCCCTGCACGTGCTCAACGCCCCGTCGCCGGGCGCGACCTCATCGCTGGCGATCGGCGAGTATTTGTCGGACATGGCGATTGAGGATTTCGGGCTTCCGAAAGGCTGATCCGGCATGGTGTATAGTGTTTCCGGGCGCCCTGTGGATACTGGATAAGCGCGCTACAGGATAACTGTGCAAGACACCTCCATAGATTTGGGAACCTGGCAGATCACGGCCGATTCGGTGCGGGAATACCTGGATGCGGTGGGGGACGATTTGCCGGTGTACGATCAGTGCGGAATCACTCCGCCCCTGATGCTCACGGCGAAGGTGGTGGGCCTCCTGCTCGACCGGCTGTCCCTGCCGGATGGGGCGATCCACAGCCTGCAGGACGTCGAAACGGTCAACCCTCCGCCCATCGGGGAGGTCGTATCAGCCACGGCGCAGGTTGAGCCGCCCCGCGCAAGAGGGGGTTTGCGATTCCTGACCGTGAACTACACCGTCGCCGATGCCAACGCCACGGAGATGTACCAGCGGGGTCGGACCACCGTCCTGTTGCCCGGGCCCGTCACTGGACAGGACGCCGGTGATTCCGATGGTTGAAACGGGAGCGGCGCCAGCGGGTTCTGCGGAGGTGGGAGATCGGCTGCCGCCGGTGCGGCGCACGGTCTCACGGGACGCGATCAACGCCTACCGCAGCGCCTCCGGAGACAACAATCGCATACACTATGACGACGGGTTTGCAGCGGAGACCCGCTTCGGCGGCGTCATCGCCCACGGGATGTTGACCCTGACGCTCGTGTCCGAAATGATGGCCAAGGCGTATGGAGAGAACTGGTTGACGACGGGCACCCTGCGGGTCAGGTTCCGCGGGGCGGCGTATCCGGGCGACACGCTGGAGGCCAGCGGCGTTGTCACGAAATGTGAGCGCGAAGAGTGCGGCACGAAAATAACCTGCGCCGTAGAATTGAATAACTCTGAAAGTGGGGAAAGGATCATCACCGGAACCGCCACCGCGCTGGTTGGTACCGCGGAGGAAGGGATTGATCGGTAATGAGTAGTAATGGGAATACCACGAGGGTGCGCATTGCGTTGGACGCGATGGGCGGAGACTACGGACCGGGCGTAACGGTGCCCGGAGCGTTGGCGGCGGCGCAGGCGCATCCCCACCTGGACATCACACTGGTGGGAGATCCGGATGCGGTCAAGGCGGAACTGTTGCGGCAGAACGCGGACATCGCCGCGCTGCCCATCACGCTGGCGCCGTCCGAAGGAAAAATCGAGGACGATGAACATCCCATATCAGCCCTGCGCCGCAAGCCCCGCTCCTCGATCGTCACGGCGATGAAACTGCTGCGCGCGGGAGAGGCCGACATGGTGGTTTCCGTGGGTTCCACCGGCGCCTCCATGGCGACCGCCACGATGACCCTGGGCCTGCTGGAGGGGCTGGAGCGACCGTGCATCGGCGGAAACTTCCTGGGCCTGGCGCCCAACACCACAGTGGTCGACCTGGGCAGCAATGTTGACGCTCGGCCGTCCCTGCTCTTGAGTTTTGCCGCGCTGGGCGTGGTGTTCGCGCGGCGACGGCTGGGAATCGACAACCCCAGGGTGGCGTTGCTCAGTGTTGGGGAGGAGGAAGCCAAGGGGAACCGGCAGGTGCAGGAAAGCCATGCGCTGTTCCGGGAAAGTCATCTGAATTTCGTCGGAAACGTGGAGGGCATGGACTTTTTCACGGACAAAGCCGATGTCATCGTGTGCGACGGTTTCATCGGGAACATCCTGATCAAGTTCGCGGAGGGGCTTGGCTCCGCCCTGGCTCCGTATCTGCAACGCCAGTTGGCGGAGTTCCTGCCGGAGAACCAGGTCAGGCAGATCGCCGGGGCGCTGTGGACCAACATGAACCTGCCGCGAACGATGGGCGGCCCTCTGTTCGGTGTCGACGGTCTGGTGATGGTGGGCCACGGCTCATCCACTGCCGACGGCATCGCCGGAGCGATCAACACCGGATTGCTCTGCCACAGCATTGACCTGGTGGACGGATTCAGGGAAGAGCTATCTGAGTTGCGTCATACGGGCGTACTGGAAGCGTGAAGGAGTGAGTGCGCCATGTACACGATTGACTTGAGCGGACAGGTGGCACTGGTAACGGGGTCGTCCCGTGGAATCGGCGCGGAGATTGCCAAGGCGCTGGCTGCTGCCGGAGCGTCGATAGGGATCAACTACCGAACCAACGCGGACGCCGCGGACCGGGTGATCGATGAGATCAGGGCGGCCGGAGGAGAGGCGCTGCGCGTCCCTGGCGACGTGTCCGACGAGAACGCCGCGGAGGCGGTGGTGAAGACCACGGCCGACCGGTTGGGACGCCTAGACATCCTGGTCAACAACGCTGGCATCAACCGGGACCGGCTGGTGATGCGCATGACCGCCGCCGACTGGGACGAAGTGCTGACGGTCAACCTGCGCGGAACGTTTCTGCCGACGCGGTTCGCGGTGCCGTTGATGGTGCGTCAGCGCTACGGGAGGATCGTCAACGTGTCGTCGGTGGTGGGCTTGTCGGGAAATCCGGGCCAGGCCAACTACGCGGCGTCGAAGGCCGGGCAGATCGGCATGGCCAAGGCGATCGCCCGCGAGGTGAGCAGCCGCAACATCACCGTCAACGCGGTCGCGCCCGGGTTCATAGATGTCGAAGAAGGCGGGGGCATGACCGGCGAATTGAACGAGGAGCAGCGGAGCCAGGTGCTTGCCCGAGTGCCCGCCGGTCGTTTCGGGACCAGCCAGGACGTGGCATCGGCGGTCCTGTACCTGGTGAGTCCCGCCGCGAGCTATATCACCGGACAGACTTTGACGATAGACGGCGGTTTGACGGCATAAACCCGTTACGACACTGCGAATAGGACGCAACAGGAAGTCATGCAATGGGCAAGGTTTTCATTAACTGGGACAATTCCAACATATTCATCAGCGCTCAGCAGGCGGCCATAGAACGGGAAGGCGAAACGGCCCGTTACCGGACGCGAATCCATTTTCGTAACCTGCTGGAGTTGGCGCACGCGGGGAGAGAGATTGAACGGGCCATTGCCGTGGGCTCTGTTCCCCCGGAGTTGAGGCACGTCTGGAATCGCCTGGAAAACGAGGGTGTCACAGTTCAGTTGCTGGAGCGCGGAGCCTGGGAAGACCGTGAGCAGGGCGTTGACCAGTTATTGCAAACGGCAATGCTGCGTGACGGTTTCGACTACAACGGCACTCCGGGCATCATAGTAATGCTCACCGGAGACGGCGCGGGGTTTGATGACGGAGTAGGTTTCCATGCCGATATGGAGCGAATGCACCGGCGAGGTTGGCGCATTGAAGTGCTATCGTGGCGACACAGTTGTAGCCGCCGGATGAGGGAATGGGCGGAAGAGAACGGCAAATTCATCGCTTTGGACGATTTTTACGATAGCATCACTTATTTGGAACCGCCGGCGCCGGGCCGTGCTGTAGCTGAGCCGCGGGATGCGATTCCCGTCGACCTTTCACAGCGGCCATAGCGGTACGCCGGAACGACGGAATCGTAAGGATTCAGGAGTCTGTGCCATGCGCGCTACCAAAAAATTCCGCCAACTGCTGAGCGAGCCCGGCATCATCACCGCGCCGGGGGCGTATGACTGCCTCACCGCTGCGATCATCGAACGAACGGGATTTCCGGCGGTGTACATGACCGGCGCGGGAACGTCGGTGGCCCGGATCGGCTACCCAGACCTGGCCCTGGCCACGGCAACCGAGATGCTGGCGAATGCGGCCTACATCGCAGGGGCGGTGGATATACCTGTCATCGCGGACGCCGACACCGGCTACGGCGGCACCATGAACGTTCGCCGAACCATCCGGGAGTACGAGCGCACCGGCGTTGCCGCGGTGCATATAGAGGACCAGCAGTTCCCCAAGCGGTGCGGCCACCTGGAAGACAAGCGGGTGGTTTCCATCGACGAGATGGTGCAAAAAATTCGCGCCGCCGTGGACGCCCGCACTGACGACGACTTCACCATCATCGTACGCACCGACGCGCTGGCCGTGACCGGCTGGGACGACACGATGCGCCGCTGCGAGGCATTCACGGAAGCCGGGGCCGATGCGCTGTTCGTAGAAGCCATACGCTCCGCCGAGGAAGCGGCCGAGGTCGTGGCGCACACCAGCGTCCCATTGCTGTACAACTTCGTGGAAACGGGCAAATCGCCACTGCTCAACGTTTCAGAACTGGAACGCCTGGGGTTCAAGATGGTCATTTTCCCCGGCAGCGCGTTCATGTCGGTGGCGCACATCGTCGGCAAGGTGATGCAGGAGCTGAAAACCAAGGGCACCACCGAGCACCTGGTGGATGAGATGATGCCGTTGACCGATGCGTTCGAGCTGATGGGCCTGAGCGAGATGCTGGAACGCGACGCGGGGTATGGGGTGGCTGATAGCCCCACCGTCGACCATATCCAAGAAGAGGACCGGCGGTTCCGGGCGTTGGAAACCAAGGCATTGGGGATTTATCGGCATAGCATCACGCCAACGCTTACCGACGCCGATCAAGGCAAGTGGCTGATCATCAACACGGAATCCGAAAACTTCGAGATTCTGCCCACCGAAGCCGATGGGTTGGCACGATTCGCGGAGTTGAAGAACGATGCCGCGTTGTATTTGATGCCGATCGGAGAGCCGGAACCCGTGGTCTTGCGGAACGCATCGATGGGCAGCAGAACCCCATGACCATGACGGGATTCGTTGACGCAGACCGGCTCGAGGCACGAATAACTGTCAATATCTTGGACCATCTAGGTATCGCAGTCCCCGTGGAATCCGTAATTGATACCGGTTTCACGGGATACATGACGCTACCGAACGACCTGATCAGCGCTCTCAGATTGGAACGCACTCGGAGCAGAACGATGAGGTTGGCAGATGGTCGTTCCCGACGTTTGGCAACCTATTTCGCGACCGTGA
>JAJDXU010000292.1 GCA_022823105.1 Dehalococcoidia bacterium | reverse complement strand
AGATCGACGGATTGTGCGATTCCGGGCGACCGATGGAGCCGCATTCCATGATCCCGCGGGGCAACCTTGCGATGATGGCGCGATCCATATTCGGCAAAAGCCCCAGCGACACTGACGAGTTTGAAAGAAAGCTGGAAGATCAGATCGACGCAGTATTCTACGCAATCGGCACGTTCAAGGGCGCAGGGCCGGAGGATTACATACCCTGGCTGAAACGCTTTCCAAACGGAGCGGTGAAGGAAGCCGTACGCCAGGCGGAGTTAATGGACGGCATTGTGGATTTCCTTTTGGACGGAGTGGGCGTCCGCCCCGAGCATGACCCCAACAATCCAGCCTGCCTCGCCGACATCTTGCTTGCGGGAGAGAAAACGGGCGAACTCGACAGAGCAAGTAGCTGCGCCCTGGTGAGTGATCTCTTTGGCGGTGGCCTGGACAACATAGGGCATCAGGTGGTGTGGCTGCTGTTGCTGCTGGCCAATCGCCCGCGGGTTCAGGACCGCGTCTATGAGGAGTTGGCCAGCGTGGTTCCGCCCGACCGGGCGCCAGGAATTGAGGACAAGCCCAGCCTGCCCTACCTGTTTGGAGTAATCGCGGAGACCATGCGCTACAAAACGGTGAACCCTTTTGGGCTGCCGCACCGGGCGGCCCAGACCTGTGAGGTGGGCGGTTTCACCATCCCGGCCGGCACACAAGTGCTGGGCAACATGTACTACATCCACCACGATGAGCGGTTTTGGGACTCGCCGTATGATTTCATACCGGAGCGATTCATGCCGTCGCCGGACGGAACCCCCGCGCCCGGGCTAACCGCCGGCGCGTTCATACCCTTGCCGACGCAAACCAGCGGCAATTTTATACCTTTCGGCGCCGGCCTCCGCGCCTGCCCTGACCGGGGATTCTCTGAAATTGCCATCTGGCTGCAAGCTTCCCGGCTCCTGCATCGTTATCACTTTGAACCATACCCCAATGCCGGCGCCTTGCCGGAGGACGAGGTTTTCAGGCTTTCGGTAACGTCCAAGCCATATTCGTTGAAAGTATCGCGCAGGTAGGCAACTCACCTTGCCCGCCGGGTGGGTTGGCATCTCGCCGATTCAGCAATGCGCCCCAGGATTTACGCTATACTGCGCCCATCCAATCGGCCTGGACCGGCTGCGCTGATGGCCGCGTCCAAGGCTCTCTAACCGTCGTTCCCGCACAAACGGGATCCAGTTACGGAGGGACATACGTTATGCTGGACTTGATTATTCGCGGCGGCCAGGTGGTCACGCCCTGGGGCGTGGGCGACTGGGACGTTTGCATACAGGGCGAGAAGATCGTCGCCATCACCGCGCCCAACGCCATGACCGACGACGTTGGTCGAGTGATCGACGCCACGGGCAAAGTCGTGGTGCCCGGCGGCATCGAGCCCCATGCGCACATCGACGCGCCCATCATGGGGCCGGGCAACCTGCGCACCGCGCCGCCGGAGCAGGTCAGCCGCGCCGCGCTGTTCGGGGGCACCACAACGCTGCTGGACTTCGCCATCCACCATCCGGGCAACACCATCGACGAGGCGATACAGGAGCGCACCAACTCCTGGCGCGGCAACTCCTACGCCGACTACGCCCACCACCTGATGCTGCTGGGCGAGATTCCCCAGCGGACGCTGGAATCGCTGCACGAGTACATCGAGGGGGGCTGGTCCAGCGTGAAGATATTCACCACCAACATCCGCCCGCCGGAGATGTCGGGCGAGCCGCGCAAGGTTGGCATGGGGCACCTGCACGATCTGATGGAAGTCATCCAGCGCAACGACGCCATGCTGCTCGTCCACTCGGAGGACGACGACATGGTGCAGTACATGTACGAAAAGCTGCAGCGCGAGGAACGCAACGAGTGGTGGAACATGCCGCAGGTCCACAGCAACGAGTCGGAGGACGTGTCGTTCCGTCGGGTGCTGCGAGTCGCCGAGTGGACGGGGTCGCCGGTGTACTTTGTGCACGTGAGCGCGCGGGAGGGCATCAACGCCATCGGCGAGGCGCGCAACCGGGGCGTCCCGGCCTACGGCGAGACGCTGCACAACTACGCGTGCTTCAATGCCAACAACTACAAGGAAGAGGACGGGATGAAGTACCACACGTACCCGTCCCTGAAATCGCCGGAGGATGCCGCCATGCTGTGGAAGGGCATCGCGTGGGGCGGCCTGCACACCATGGCCACCGACGAATACTGCACCGACTGGAGCCTGAAGATCCAGGGCAAGTCGGTGCGCGACGTGACCGGCGGGCACAACGGCGCGGAGACGCGGGTGGGCATCACCTACAGCGAGGGCGTGTCCAAGCGGGGGATGTCCTTGCAGCGGTTCGTGGACGTGACCTCGGCCAACTGCGCGCGCATCATGGGTCTGTACCCGCGAAAGGGCGCGCTGGCTCCGGGCAGCGACGCCGACATCACGCTGATCGACCCTTCCATCAAGAAGCGTCTGACCATGGACGATTTCCACATCAGCGATTACAGCATCTGGGAAGGCTTCGAGATCGAGGGCTGGCCGGTCATGACGATCATGCGGGGCCAGGTGGCCGTGGAGGATGGTCAGTTGACCGTGCAGGCGGGTCGCGGCCAGTGGATCCCGCGCAAAATCGACCGGGAGGTCACCAGCCGGCCGATCGGGTAGATCGAATTGGTACGATGGCAACGCGGTAGGGGCATCGCATGCGATGCCCCTACCGCGTTGCACAGATACCTATGGATCATTGCCGTGACTGCTACGAGCGCAAGACGCCAAACTTGGGAATCGGTATCGGAAAGAACGCCGGAGCTTCTGGAAACTCTAAAGTCCTGTCAACTATCGCATCGAGACCGCCGCGGGCAACTGGCGCGGGCGCCAGACCGTGGCATCTATATTTTCTACCTTGTATATAAACCGATTTACGTACGGGATCCCGTATCAGGTGCGGGGCAGGCTTTGATCCGGAATCCTCCGCTCTGTTCAAGGTTGCCGATGAGCAAGCTTCGATGAGCAGGCTTCCTGGGTGCCGGCATCCGCGTATGGCGGACATCTACGACCTTCGCCGGTATGACGGTGGTGAGTCGAAGCCGTCACATTAAGTTTGAACAGTTAAGTCTTCCCTGCACACTTGCGCGGCACAAGCTTTGGGTGTAAGTTGCCTGCCTGGAGGTGATTTGCACGATAACGAACGAACGCTGGCACATATAAAACACAATGGTGCTACACATTTGAAGTATTACGCATAAACCGAGGCGGGGTGGGCGGTGAAAGCAGCAGGGTGGCCGCGGCATCGAGCAACGTTGCGGGGCGGCGATATCGCCGGAGCGAAAGGCGCGAGTCCAGTGCAATTACATTTGGTCGCGCTTGAAGGCAAACTTGCGCCTGAAAGTCCATCGAATACGGACTGGCGCGAGCCTTCATACACCTGAAGCGAGCGTCATCCGGGACGCGCCGCGGAAGTACCCTGCCCATCGGCGCCGTCTCGTCGCGAGTGCGTAAGCCCTGACACGCAACATCGTGTTGATAAACACAGAGGGTACGATGAAAAGACAACGCATTTTATTCACCGTTGCTGCGATTCTGGTCGTGGCTCTGTTGGGCGCCATCGGGGGATGGCTGGTTTTGGAGGAATCGGCGAGCGCCCAATCCAGCTTGCCCGCGCCCGGCAATGTAACTGCGAACCAGGGAGAGGACAGGGGCGATGTGGCGGTGTCGTGGGACACCGTAGCCGAGGCATCGGGATATACCGTCGCGTGGGTGCACCTCGACGCAGCCTGGCACGTTTACCGGGGTGGCGGTAACTGGCACAGGGTCATTCAATCGGTGGACGTTGAGGCGAACTCGCACTCGTTGACGGTCAACGGTCTTGCGCCGGGGATCGGCTATGCGTTCCGCGTTGGCGCCACGAACGACGCCGCGAATGACCCCAGCTGGTCGGATTGGATCGTACAGACCCCGGAAGGCGCGGGCGGCACTATCGACGTCCACGATGTGGTCCGGATCCAGTCAGCCGCCCTGGGAGTTGCCAAGCACGCCAACGCCCTGGCCGCGGTCGGGGCAGTGCCCACGTTCTTGCGCATGATGCAACCCGGGGCCTTTTCCGAGGACCGGATGGCGATTGACACCCATGTATCCGAGTTGGAGACGCGTCTGGAATTTCTGGAAGTACAAGGTCCTGAGGCACGGGTCGCCCACATCAATGGCCTTGTGGATCGCCTGATGTACAACGTGGACGCGATTCAGGCGGGGCGGGAGCCCTTGGCGGCGGCCTTGATTGCGGAAGGCGCCAGCAGGGAGCACCTGGTCCTGAGCAGCGCCACCGGGCTGTTCCCGGCCACCGACGCCAGCGTGGACAGACAGTTCTACGATCTGGCGACCAACGTCAACGGCATCTCCGAAGCAGACATACTGCGCTACGCGCATACCAACAGCCTGTACGCAAGCGCGGGCCTGGGCCACACCCTCCTGGTGACGGCGAGCCTGCTGCAGTTCCCCCCGCACGTGGCGGCCATCCAGGAACTGTACGACTCGGTGGCCGGTCGCATCGAGCGGGACGTCGAGTATCTGCGCGATGACCCCGGCGCCGGGTTGGATCATGACTTGCTGGACGTGGCCTCACGGTTGCGCGACGCCCAAAGCGCGGAGGGACAAAATGACTACTTCGGGCGCCTGGTGGAAAGGCTCGAACTATCACAGCAGGAAAACGCCCTGATTGCCGAGAACTCCCACATCCTCGGCCAGATCCTCGACCAGGTTGACGCCCTGGCCGCCGAAGTCCAGGGCCTGGAGGCACCGGAGGTCCCGCAGATGCGACCTGTGGATTCCACCGATCCCGGCATAACCGCCAACGAGATCCATTTCGGACAGTCGGCCGTGCTGAGCGGCCAGTCGGCGGAGCTTGGCATCGGGATGCGGCTCGGCATCCGGGCGGCGTTTGAGGAGGCGAACCGGCAGGGTGGAGTGCACGGCCGCATGCTGAAACTCACCACGCTGGACGATGGCTACGAAACCGAAGGCGCGTTCACCCAGACGCAGCGGCTGATCGACTCCGAGAGAGTGTTCGCGCTCATCGGAGAGGTCGGCACTCCCACCTCTCGCGCTGCGCTGCCGCTGGCGCAGGCCAACGGAGTGCCCTTCATCGGAGCATTCACCGGCGCCCAGTTGCTGCGCGGCGACGACCACACCAACGTCCTCAACTACCGTGCCTCGTACTATGAGGAAACCGAGAAGATGGTGGAACTCCTGGACGAAGCGGGTGTCACCAGGGTGGCTGTGCTCTACCAGATCGACTCGTATGGCATCGACGGTCTGAATGGGGTAAAGCGGGCGCTGGATTCCCGGGACAACATGGATCTGGTCGATTCATGGTATTACCTGCGCAACACCGACGCGGTGCAGGCCGCAGCGTTTCGGCTGGGAACCGCGGATCAGGAACCCGAAGCGGTGATCATCATCGGAACCCATGAGCCGGCGGCCCGACTGATAGAGAAACTGCGCATGAAGATCGGTTCCGATACGATCTTCATGGCCGTGTCGTTCGTGGGCAGCATGCCGTTGGCGGAGGAACTGGGCGATGCTGTTGACAACGTCTACGTGACGCAGGTTGTGCCTTTGCCCACGGACCGGGACAACCCGGTCGTCGCCAGCTATCTCGATGCCCTGGCCGAGGTGAACGCTGTTGCGGGCCCCGGGTTTGTGTCGCTGGAGGGCTATCTTGCGGGACGCCTGGCCATTGAACGGCTCGAGGCTTGCGGAGCCAATGTCAGCCGGGCCTGCTTCCTGGACGTGTTCGGCGCTTCCACACCAGTGGAGATTGACAATATCACGCTGGAGTTCGGACCCAACGACAACCAGGGTTCGGACCAGGTGTTCCTCACCCGGATCGGCGCGGATGGGGAGTACGAGGAGGTTGACCACATCGGCGCCAACCCCTGATGGGTACGTGAAGCCCTGAGCAAGAAACGGCCCGAGACCGGCTCCCCGAGGTCACGTTGGATCGCGGGGAGCCGGTCTTGCAGTTTTGTCACAGGCCGCACGGACGGGAGGTGATCTGCGCGCTAAATCCTGAGCCGTTGGCGCTGCGTGTACCGCCGATTGGGATCCGGCGCGGTTGCGGTCTCGGCCCCGGTATCGCGGAACGGGGCGCCATCGCGGAACAGGGCGCCATGCGGCATTTGGTCCGACGGATGCGCTGGCCGGTGGGCACAGCCTGCCCTGCGTTCCCGAGACCCGCATGACGCTGGACGCCACCATACCAGGTGCGGGTTCAAGTGCGGAGCCGTCTCGCGCCACTGGGACTGCGGCCCGGCCACCGTGGATTTTGAGAGGTGGCTGGCGTTGGTTCGCAACCAATGCAAGCCGTATTTGCAACGGCGACGTTTCAGTACCGGCTTGATTCTTCCGAATACAGGTGGTCGGGAAGCCTGTAGCTGATTCCTTCCTCGTCGTATTGAGAGGCTGTGAACAGGTCCGTGAAGTGGGCGAAGTTGCTGTGCGTCGCGTGGTTGGGCCAGGCTTTGCGAATAAGGCGCCCGTAGCGGGATTGCAGCCGGAACCAAGGCAGTACGCCGAATGTCGAGGCGGGTGGGTAGTTAAGCTCGTCGGCCAGTTGATTGCCGATGATGGCACGGGAAACCCGGTAAACGTAGCCGGTCAGTTTTTGGGCCGCTGCCCGGTCCGTGATGCCAACCACCTGCGCGGCGGCATGAACCAGGGCGTTGGCCATCACGATGGATTCAAAATCGGACGTCGGCTCGCAGATTCCGCCGATTTCAAACATCCTGAGAGCGTCGGCCTCGTCTTCAAACAGGACGGCATCCGGTATTCCCATCAAGCAGCCGGAATAGCGCCACACCTGCATGAAGCTGGCGGCCTCCTCGTCATCAAAGGACGCGCCCAGGGCCCTCATGTGCCTGAGCAGCCGAGCCGAAAAGGCGGCGATGGCGAAGGCAAGGTGGGCGGAGCTGACCGGCTCGCCCCAGGCCGCTTCATCCCAGTCGGAGGAGTTTTGCAACAGGTAGCGGATCCGGGCGTGAATGAGCCGGACGCGGACCGACAATTTCCAACCCTCACCGTACCGTTCCAACCCGCCGGGCAGGAAAATCTCCACCATGTGGCGGTTGTTCTGCCGCAAGCGCCGGACGCCGGAGTCACGCAACCGGCCCGTGATGTAAAAGGACTTGCTGATGTTGGTCGAAAACCCTTCCACAAGGACGCCGCCCAGCATCGCCGCCAGCACCAATCTGGTATTGCGGTGAAACATCCGGTAGGCCGGGTGGAATGCTTCCAAATCCAGCCAATCGGGGGTGGCGTTCAACGACCTGATGAAATCGCGCATCGGAGGATGTTGGCGGAGCAGTTCGCTGCCATCGGGATTTTCGATGCCTTCGCGTACGAGGGCGATGGATTCCCTGCGCGGCAGTGAGAACAGATAGCCAACCACTGCGTCGGCGTCGGGGTCGCCGACCTTGGTATGGGCGATATATCGGTCCGCCAACTCCGGGTCGATGGCGCGGGCCTTTTCGTATCCCGGAAGGTAGTCAACGGGTATGTTGATTTCCAAGGCCATCACCTGATACCTCGCGCGAACGACGCGCTTCAGTTATTCGCCGGCCGGTTTCACAAGGATCCGCTCCGGTATGAATTCGTCGGGGGATTCCCGGAAACGCTGGTCATGGTGTACACCGTGAATGTTGCCGATAATCTGCGTGTTCGCCGGAATGCGACAGTTCGCCATTTCGGTGTCGTGCATCGCGCTGTGGCGAAGAGTGAACGTGGCCATGGTCGGAGGCGCACCGGCGGGAGAGTACTTCGCCGGTCCACCGTTCGCCGGTCCGATGTTGGTCAGGGGCTTCCATCATCAGATCGGGATGGCCGATCACGACGACGGGCATGCCGCATAGCCGGAGCGTAAGGGCGCCGCGATACTGACGCGCCAGGTCGCTGAGAGCCGGATGCGACGCGTCCGTTCCACGCAGTTTGAGCAGTGAGCCCGGAACGGGTAAATCTGCAGGGCCCGCCGGTACGGGCAGTGCCGATACGTTGCTTGCAGTAGCCATGATGACCGTATCCGCGGTCGATGTTACAAAGATCAAACCGTGTCAGCATTGAAATGCGGTTGCGAGGTTTAGAAACTTTACCATGAGTGTGCTCACGCGTACCCACTTGCAATTGCGTGGTGAA
>JAJDXU010000289.1 GCA_022823105.1 Dehalococcoidia bacterium | reverse complement strand
GCTCAGCACGGCGGGCGCGGTGCCCCCAACCTTGCCGGCCGACACCGCCAGGTCGAAGCAGGGGAACCTTTCCCGCTCCAGCGGTTCGAAATCCAACGACCAAGGCACTCCGATGTCCAGGCGCGGTATTTCGGCGTTCTCGAACCTGCGCGGATAAAACAGGGCGTACTGAATCGGAAGCCTCATGCTCGGCGGGCCCATCTGCGCTTTCACCGATCCGTCGTCGAACTCCACCATTGAGTGGATGGTGCTCTGGGGATGAACCACAACCTCGATGTTCTCCCAGGGCACCGAGAACAGCCAGTGCGATTCTATAACCTCGAAGGCCTTGTTCATCAGTGTGGCCGAGTCGATGGTGATCTTCGCGCCCATGCGCCAGGTCGGATGCTGCAACGCCTGCTCGGGCGTGACGGACTCCAGGTCTTCCAGCGGAGTTCGGCGGAACGGCCCGCCGCTGGCCGTGATCATCAGGCGGCGGATGTGGTTATCCTCGCCTTGCAGGCATTGCCATATCGCGCTCGGCTCGCTGTCCACCGGGAGAATGACGCCGCCGTGTTCGGCCTCGGTGGCCTTCAGCGTCTCACCCGCCATCACGATTGGCTCCTTGTTGGACAATGCCACCTGCTTCCCCGATTTGAGTGCCTCCAGCGTCGGCGACAACCCGACCGCTCCCATCAGCGCGACCATCACCTGGTCGACCTCCGGCAGAGTCGCCATTTCCGCCATGCCCATCGTGGTGGCGCCTTTGGGTAATGGTACGGGCGGAGCGTTGCACCAGATGTATTGAGGTTGGAACTCGGCCGCCTGCTCCACCAGCAACTCCGTGTTGTTGCCCGCGGCCAGCCCTACAACTTCAAACTCATCGGGAAACGCCCTGACGATGTCCAGCGTTTGCCGGCCAATCGACCCGGTGGACCCCAGCACTACGATTCGTCGCATGAAAATATGATTCCGTTCAATTGATGGTGGCCAACGCGGTTGCCACAATGTATACCACGATGAAACATGGAAGCAGGCTGTCCAGCCGGTCCAGCATCCCTCCGTGCCCGGGGAACAATGCTCCGGAGTCTTTGACGCCGGCCCAACGCTTGATTTTGGATTCCAACAGATCCCCCGTCGGCGCCACGACACCTAAAATAACACCCGTTGCCACGGCTTGCCAAACCGGTAAACCCAGTGGCGTCTGCATCCCCAGCAGCGACGTGGCGATTACCGCTCCGGCGAGACCCCCAATCGTCCCTTCCCAGGTTTTGCCCGGACTGATGCCTGGAGCCATCCTGTGCCTGCCGATCAACCTGCCCACGGCGTATGCCGCAGTGTCCGCCGCGTACACTGCCAGGATCGCCAGCAGGATCCACCACAATCCGGTGCTGGCATCGGTCAACACCGCCCAGGCCGTCGCGTTCGTGGTGTGCTGATCCAGGCCGCGCAACGCGACTGCGGTTGCCATCGCCCCTCCGATGTAGATTGGCGTCAGGCACAACCACATTGCTGCAAACGCCGGCCGGCGTCCGCGCCACGCCGCGATCATCCAAAGGCCGCTTATGATGCAACCGGCCACACAGATGGCAAGCGCGGTCTTCGCAAAATCCGAAGGCGTCGCAGCCAGTTCGCCCGCCAGCACCAGCGCGACAGCCCATACCCCTCCCAGCGGGGTCGGCAAACCCTGTTCCGCATCCGCGTCGCCATCGGATAGCCCCGAAGGATACAGCCGGTACGCCTCCCACACCCCAACCGCCGAGGCGGCCACCGCCACTGCAGTTATCCACGGCGGCCCCAACCAGATCGCCGCCAGGATGATCGGAATTGCGATCAGGGCGGTCAGAACCCTGTGGAGCAACAATGACTCAGGCCTCGTCGCGGTGATGCTGTGCGTCGAGGGCGCCAAATCGCCTGTTGCGCTGGCGATACGCCTCCAGGGCCCGGTCCAGTTCCCCTTCGTCCAGGTCGGGCCACAGCACCGACGTGTGGTAATACTCGCTGTACGCGGCCTGCCACAGCAGAAAATTGCTCAGCCGTTGCTCGCCTCCGGTGCGTATGATCAGGTCCGGGTCCGGGCAGCCGTTGGTGTACAGATAACGGCCGAACACCCCTTCGTCCAGCTCGCTCGGCGTGACTCCATCCGCGATAATTTTCCGGACGGCGTGCAGGATTTCATCTCGACCCCCGTAGTTGAACGCTACGTTCAGCACCAAGCGGTCGTTGTTTTTGGTGATGTCTTCCGCGGCCGCGATTGCGTCCTGCAGCACCGGATCAAGTGGCGTCGGATCACCCAGGTGCACCAGTCGCACGCCGGCCTCATGCAGTTCCCTGGTCTGGGGCTCGATCTCCTCCGCCAGGATCGACATCAGGGCTTCCACTTCCGCAGTCGGCCGCCGCCAGTTTTCCGTGGAAAAGGCATAGAGCGTCACCACCGGGACGCCTCGTTCGGCCAGAGCGCGCACGACGCGCTGAATGTTGGCTACGCCGCGCCGGTGTCCCGCCTCCCGCGGCAACGCCCTCTGCGCGGCCCACCTCCCGTTGCCATCCATGATGATGGCAATGTGCCGGGGCATCGAATCGCCCCGGTCACCCGGGCCGGGGCGTTGGGATTTACGTTGTGACGTCGACAAGGAGGGAGAAAAAACGGAGGTAAGGGAATGGCGTGATCACACCTCCATGATCTCCGCCTCTTTGTCGGCCGCCACATCGTCGATGGTCTTGATGTGGGCGTCCGTGGTCTTCTGCACCGAATCCTGGCTGCGGCGGCTTTCGTCCTGCGATATAGCCTTGTCGCGCTCCATCTTGCGCAGGGAGTCGACCCCGTCTCGGCGCACGTTCCGCACCGCCACCTTGCTGTCCTCCGCCTTCCGCTTGAGCAGCCTGACCATCTCTCGCCGCCGTTCCTGCGTCAGCGGTGGAATCGGCACGGTGATCACGTTTCCGTCATTGGACGGGTTGAATCCCATTTCCGACTGCGTCAGGCTCCGTTCAATGTCCCGGAGCGCCTGGCGGTCCCAGGGCTGCACCATGATGGCGCGGGCGTCCGGCGCAGAGATGGACGCGATCTGCTTCAGCGGGGTCGGCGTGCCGTAATAGTCCACGGCAAGATCTTCGATGAGTGCAGGGGCCGCCCGCCCGGTGCGCAGCATACTGATGTCCCGCCGCATCGCCTCGATGGACTGGCCCATCTTCCTTTCGACTTCGTTGAGAACGTCTTCTATCGTGAGTTCCGGCTGGTTGTCGCGGCCGTCTCTACCTCTGCGGTCAGGCATTTCGTTCCCCTCCTGGTCCGTTTTGATGGCCGTCGTCGATCGTCGTGCCAACGGCGTCGCCTCGCAGGATGCGGCTCATTGCTCCTTTGTCAAATATATCAAAAACGATGATCGGCATCTGATTGTCCATGCAAAGGGTCATGGCAGTGGAATCCATAACCTCCAGCCGACGGTTTACCGCATCCAGATATTCCAGATTTCCAAATCGCACCGCCTCCGGATTGGTGCGCGGGTCAGAATCATACACCCCGTCCACGCCGTTTTTGGCCATCAGCAACACGTCGGCACCGATTTCCAGCGCCCGCAGCGCGGATGCCGTGTCCGTCGACATGTACGGATTGCCCGCTCCGGCGCAGAACAAAACCACGCGGCCCTTTTCCAGGTGCCGCGTTGCCCTCCGTCGGATGTACGGCTCTGCGACCGCCTGGATGGGCAGCGCGGACTGGGTCCGGGTCGTGACCCCTCGTCGCTCCAGCGCGTCCTGCAGCGCCAGGCCGTTGATGATCGTCGCCACCATGCCGGCGTAGTCGGCGGCCGAGCGGTCCATGCCCTGGCGTTCGGCGGTGGACCCGCGCCAGATGTTGCCGCCGCCCACCACCACGGCGATCTCCACGCCGCGGGCCTGCGCGTCTATCACTTGCTCGGCGATGTACCCTACGGCCTCGGGATTGATCGTGTCCGAGCCCGAACCCTGGAGCGATTCGCCACTGATCTTGAGGAGGACCCGTTTGTAGATCGATTTGCCGCTCTGGCTTCCGGAAGCCATATCAGTTGCCGAGTATGGTTCGGATTCCTGGTGCGGCGGCGTTCAGGTGCGAACGGCTGCTCTGCCCTCGGCCATCTACTCGCCCAGCGCCAGCCTGGTGAAATGAACTATGCGTACGTTCTCGCCGGTTTGGGCTGCGGTTTCGCGCACCAGGTCGGCCAGCGTTTTCGACCCGTCCTTGATGAACGGCTGTTGCAACAGGCACACCTGGGCCGCCGGTCGCTGGTCGTCCGCGGGAAGATCCTCTTCGCTGAGGTACACCGGCGACATGGCTGCGACCTGCATGGCTATGTCGTGCGCCAGCGCGCGGAACTCGTCAGTGCGGGCCACGAAGTCGGTCTCACAACCCAGTTGCACCATGGCTCCGACCCTGCCCCCGGTATGGATGTACGACTCGATCAACCCCTGCGAGGTCTCCCGGTCCGCCCGCTTGGCGGCCTGTTCAAAGCCTTTCTGGCGCAGGGCCTCTACAGCGCGAGGCAGGTCCCCCTCCGTGTCCTCAAGGGCCTGCTTGCAGTCGCTGATGCCAGCGCCCGTCTGCTCGCGTAGGGTTTTGATTAGTTCAACGGTGACCGCAGGCAAGATCAGGCCCTCCTGGCTGTACGGTGTCTCAAGTGGTCAGTGATTGAAATTTGCGCCGCCCGTCGGCGGCGCGGAGCAACGGTATTTTGGCTATTCAAGTGGCCGGGCCGACATCATCTGGCCCAACTCCTCCAAGGTGACCGTCTGCGCAAACCGCACGGCGTCCTCCGGTGATTGCTCCTCGGCGCTTTCCGGAGTTTCCGTTTCAACGGTCATCAAGGCTTCGCGCTGTGCTTGCCCTTCCTCGATTGCGGCGGCCATGCGGCCGGTGATCAGCCGGATCGAGCGAACCGCGTCATCGTTGCCGGGGACAGCGTGGGTCACCAGCCCCGGGTCGCAGTCGGTGTCGACGATGGCAAAAATCGGAATGTTCAGCCTGCGCGCTTCGGCGATGCAGATGTCTTCCTTCCCGATGTCGATCACAAACAGCGCGGCCGGAAGCCGGTCCATGTTGCGCAGGCCCGTGAAGTATTTTTCCAGCTTGTCCAGCGTGTGGGTCAGCCGCACGGTTTCCTTCTTGGGGAGCCTGGCCAGGTAACCCGTATCGCGCTGCTCTTGCAGCCGCTTCATGTGATCGATGCGGGCCTTGATGGTCTGGAAGTTGGTGAGCGTGCCCCCCAGCCACCGCTGGTTCACGTACCATTGCTCGGTGCGCTCAGCCTCGGAGGCGATCACATCCTGCGCCTGCTTTTTCGTGCCCACAAACAGGACCTTGCCGCCATTGGCCGCCAACTCCACCATCGCCCGGTACGCATCGTTGATCAGCCCCATGGTCTGCTGAAGATCGATGATGTGGATCCCGTTCCGCTGCGTGAATATGTAGCGGCGCATCCGCGGGTTCCAACGCCTGGTCTGGTGCCCGAAGTGGACGCCAGCCTCCAGCAGAGATTTCATCGTGATCGGTTCCAGGGCGGTCGCCGAACCTTGCTCGGTGGCAACCGGGCGTTCCGGGGCTTGTACCATAAGCTGTCCTGCCTTTCGTATTCGCGGTCGTTTGAGCGTCGCCAAGTATAGCACAGGCCCCAAACTGCGGCAAACGGGCACGACGGGACTCGTGGGCACCGGCCGTCCCACTTGGCCAACCGGTTCCCTCCGCCTGGGGCGTTCATCCGGATGGCCCGAGTATAATACCGCCAAATCGGTAGGGCTCCGTCTCCTGCCGATCCAGTCGTCTCCTGCCGATCCAGTCGGAGGGTTCTCCAATGTCATTGGTCCTGACCAACGCCAATTTGATCGACGCTGTCAACCAGGGCGTCACCCCGGACGCCACCGTCGTCATCGACGATAACCGCATTATTGCAGTCACTACCGGAGCAACCTCCGGCGAACGAGCAGGCACGCCCGTGTTGGATCTGCGGGGAGCCTACCTGCTCCCCGGTCTCTGGGATGTGCATATCCATCCCGAATACCCCGTACCGCCCGGCACCACGCCGGCCCAGGAAACCGCCAACTTCGGCCGCGCGCTCTCCCTCGCCCTGACTGAAGCCGGCGTCACCGGCGTGCGTTGCGGCGGCGCGGCCCATTTCATGGACGTGGCATGGAAGCGTGTCTTCGACGCCGGCGACGTTCCCGGCCCTCGCGTGTTCGCGTGCGGCCACTTCCTCACCACCACCGGCGGCCATTTCCTCACCTCCGGCCAGGCCCGCGAATGCGACGGCCCCTATGGATTCGTCCAGGCCATCCGCGAACAGATCAAAAACGGTGTCGACCACATCAAGCTGAACCTCACCGGCGGCATCATGGGACCGGATTGGGACCGCCACTGGCACTCGTTCCTGCTGGAAGAGGAACTGTCCGCCGCGTTCGCCATCTGCCGACAACGCGAGTTCCCCGTGATGGCCCACGCCGCCAATCCCGACGCCGTGAAATCCGCCCTGCGCCTGGGCGCCCACACCGTCGAGCACGGCTACATCATGGACGAAGAATGTATTGGCATCCTGTCGGAGTCT
Source organism: Dehalococcoidia bacterium (assembly GCA_022823105.1). Taxonomy (GTDB): domain Bacteria; phylum Chloroflexota; class Dehalococcoidia; order Lucifugimonadales; family UBA3495; genus Bin87. Next base: position 5,158 of record JAJDXU010000289.1, on the reverse strand, counting down.
CCCACCTGGTACGTGCCCACCCTGGCCATCTCCCACCTCACCGAGGGGCAGGCGCAGAACGACTACGAAAGGCAGTGGCTCGCCCAACGCAACATCGCTGCCGAGTTGCAATGCCGCGCCGATGCCGCCGCGGATGAGCACGCCCACTGGTTCAAGCGCGCCCTTGACTCCGGCGCAAAGATGGCCCTGGGCTCCGACATCCGCCCGCTCAAAGATGCCGCCCTGCTTGAGATGGGCCTTTGGGTACGCGACGGGGCCACCACCTGGCAAACCCTCCAGGCCGCCACCCGCAACGCCGCCGACCTATGCGGCGTCGGCGATCAGCTTGGCACCGTCGAAGTCGGCAAACTCGCGGATCTCATCGTGGTCGGCGCAAACCCGCTGGACGACATCAGCAACCTGCGCCAACTGCAACTCGTCATCAAAAACGGCCGGATAGTTTCGGATAAGCGGGGCACATCAGTCAGGTAGGTGATTCGGTTGGGGGAGCCGTTCCGTTGGTCGCCACGGTTCCGCCGCCGGTTCCACCTCCACCGGCTCCAGGCGATAGACTTTGCCGTACTGCGCGGCGGTTTCCAGGTCGCCTCGTTTCAAGGCTTGGTAGGCAGCATGGGAACGCTCTGAGTCATCGGGCCGAATACCCGCTCCCCATGGGGAACCCGGCTGTGAGAACTCAATCTCCATTTCCACAGCGTGACTTCCGGCTTCCACAACCAGCGTTCGGATGCGTTTGGGTCCCGAGTCCGCTAGGGTATTGGCACGACCCTTCGCTACTTGAACCATTCGGTAAAGGACACCGTATGAAGCGGCGTAGTCAAGATAGCCGCGGTCGATAGCTTCCCTGATATCGTCGATGCGATCTAGGTCGAAGACGCGAACCAGTATGCCTCGAGGATGGTCAGGGTCTATCAGCACTTGTTCCATGCGGACCGCATAGCCCTTGTGATAAACCATTCGGTGGATGATTTCCTTTTCGTGATGTTTCATCCTCGTCGCCTCGTCGTCACGTCTGTTTCCCACCGATTATCCGGACGATACGCTGTTATTCTCCACGCCAAATCTGCACGTTCCCACCTGATACCCCAAACCACATGGAGCGGCTCTCCTGATTCGTCGAATTGCAATAGCAGAATGCTTGGGCCAATGTCATCAGGTGGATATTCGTCTATGGTGGATATTCGTCTATAACGATGGCATCAGCGACCCCGTAGGTCAAGGTACTGCCCGGGAGCGTGCGCTCACGCATTCGCAAACCACCGTGATCGCTGACAGCCCACCGCCCGGCGGCGACCAATGCCTGTATTTGCTCCAGCAAGGTAGGCATTGGCCGTCCGGGACAGTCGCTACAGAATCGCCACCGGATTCACCGGCGAGCCCGTGCCGCCCACCACGCGCAGCGGGTTGATCGTCAGCATGAACTCCCACCGGCCGGCTTCGGCGCATGCCTCCGCCAGCGGTTGCAACAGCGCGTTGTCCAGCAGCCCGATGCCGTAGGCGAAGATGCTGCCGTGCACCGACCAGGGCAGGTCGTACCCGTTCGGCGTGTGGTCCATCATGTCCCACACCAGCACGCAGCAATCGCTCTGCCGGATGAATTTCAGGCAGGAGGCGTGCAGGCCCGGTCGCAGCGTCGCGTCGCTGCCCCAAAGCGGGTTGCCGTCTGCGTTCCACTTCTCCCGACCGCCATACACCACCAGGGCGTCGCCCGGCTCCATCTGCACGCCCTGCGCGTCGCAGACTTCCTGCAACTCCCACCCATGGATCGGCGTTTCCTGCGTAACGTAGTCGGTGCCCCGATACCGTGGCACGTCCAGCAGCACTCCGCGAGTGATGATGCCTTCCTTCCACTGGTCAACCGCTCCGTACTTCGCCCCGTCGAACTGGATCATCTCGTTGGGGTCCTTACCGTTCCACATGCCGTTGTGGTCCCACACGTGGCACAGCGCGTCCAGGTGGGTCGTGGCGGTGCCGTGGTACGAAATGCCGTAGTAGTCGGTGGACATGCCGCCGCCCGGCTCGCGCGGACCCTTGCGCATGTAGTGGATCGCCGGTGTTGGGTTATTGGGAGCCGGCGTAACGGGAAACTCGCGGCTGAGGGATACGGCCTGGCCGCTTTTCACCAGGCCGGCTGCGCGCAGCCGTTTGGCGTCGTCAACCATGTTGACCGCGCCCTTCTGGTCATCCGGACCCCAACGGCCCCAGTTTACGTCGTCCTTCAGATAACCCAGGACTTCTTCCCTGCTGGGCTCTTGTCGCGTGGTCATTGCTAGTCCCTCCGGCGCAGGTAGCGCTCGCCGCAAGGTTGCCACGCGGCTCCTGATATGGCAAGAGTTGTTCTCTTACCCTCATAGCTCAGTCGTCGCTGATGGAGACCTCGCCGGTGCGACCGTCATAGCTCAGAACGAAATCTCTCAGAAAAGACCTGCCAATGATGGCGCCGTGAAGTTGGCCGCCTGCCGCTAATCTGATTCCGGTAAACCGCCCGCTGATCGTTCTGTCCAAGTCCGGAATATGGACTTGTGCGAGATATACGTCGGCAAGATGACGTCAGGCGGAACCCGAGACGGCAGTATCCACGTCAATACCCGGCAAGCCTAATCTCGCGGCCAAGTCGGCATCGATACTGTTGGCGCTGGCGCCCGTATCCACCAGGGCGGGAAACAGGTCCGGCGGAATGTCGGGGTTCAGGCTTTCAGTTTCGTCGAATCCGGATTCGAATCCAATTCTCACCGGAACGGTGGGTCCAACCTCAGCAAGCAGTGAACGCCTGTCCTGCGCAGGTACCTCCGGGAATCCACAGTCAACGGTTGGCACGCGCTTTCCAGTCGCGTTCGCCGCGTTCCAGCCAGTTTGTCGGAGCAACTTGCCGGATCAAATACGGCCCCCTGCCAAAACGCTTGCCCGCCTCGCGGGCAGCATCTCCGAATTCCGCATATACCCCCACCAAATCAGTCCCACGTATCACTACCCATTGGTCGGTGTACTTGGATTCCAGTTCGGTCCGCAATTTATCGTAGGCATCGAACTCTGTTTTCAACAAGGTGCGGGCGGTGGAAGGAGCCGGTTCATACTTCATGCCCATACCGTCCATATCCGCTGTGATACCAAGAACTGCGAACCCCTTACGCCACATTTGCCATGTACCACGCTGCCAGTCTTATCCCTCGTCATGCCAACGCCATCCGTGGTAGTTGGCGTCCCAGAAGAGATACTCGTACCGCAGCGTGGTCCGGAAGATGCGTTCAAGGTTGGCGGCCTTGGTGGGATTGGCTCGTCCTCCGGCGTCGTTGAGCCGTTCGGTGAACCACGCAACCACGTCGGACAGCACCGCCGGACTGTGAATATCGATCCAGCCCTGGTAAACCGGGTTGTTCGGCTCAGCGCCGGATTCGATCAGCCTGGTCGCCCAATCCAGGTAGGTTCCCTCAGTAACGTAGAAGAGCGCCACCAGGTCGTCGATATCGCCTTCCAACGCCGTGCGGACCATGAAATCGCCAAAGCCCTGGGTCACCGGGTTGGCCACGGTGCTCTGGTACTCCTCCGCTGTCACGCCCAGATCCTGGAATCCGTTGAGGAACAGGTCGTTCTCTGCGGACAGGAAGTTGGACAGAAACCCGTTGAGCACTTTGCCCGCCTCGTAGTCGGGCGCGGCCTTGGCGATGGCTATGGAGGTCAACTTCACCAGGTCGGCGCAGAACACATAGTCCTGGCGAAAGTAGTTTCGGAATTTGGCGATGTCCAAGCTGCCATCGCCCATCTCGGTGACGAACGCATGAGTGACCATCGCCTCCCACTGGTCGTGGTACTTCGCCCTCAAATCGTCGACGAATGACATACTACCCCCATACGATACGTGGAATCACAAAACCCGCGCGACCGCCGCAGCCGAGGCCGAAAGCGATCCGGAAAATCAGGCAGCTCCGGAAAATCAAGGACCCAATGCGCCCCGGAATCTGTACGGCTACGCCCGCGCTCACACGGATTCGGCCAGGCAGCCGAAGAACCGGTCCAGCATCCCCTTCGCCACTGAGCCCATCATGCGCTGCCCGACCCGCGCCACCGCGCCACCCACCTGGCTGTCCGCATCCACATGGACCATGGTGCCGCCGTCGTCCAACGGAGTGAGCGTAACCGTCGATGTGCCGTTGGCGAACCCCAGGTTGCCCGACCCCTCAATGGTCATGGTGTACGAGTTCGGCGGGTCCAGGTCCGAAAGGGCCACCGTAGCCGTGTAGTTGCCGCTCACCGGGCCGACCCTCACGTTGGCCACCGCGCGGTACCGGTTGGGCCCGTCCGATTCGATGCCCCGACAGCCGGGGATGCAGCCCGCCAGCACGTCGGGATTCATCAGCACATCCCAGACGGCCTGCGGTGGTTTGGGAAATCGGTATTCGCCGGACAGTTGCATGGTGGCCTGATTATAGCAGTCCGCTACCGCCCGTCCGCCATCAGCAGCGCGTTCATCAGCACCTGCGCGCCGTTGGCGCAGTCCTGCGGCTCGCTGAACTCCCCCGGCGCGTGGGAGATCCCGTTCACGCTGGGCACGAATATCATCGCCGACGGCGTGATTGACGCGATGGCCTGAGCGTCGTGGCCCGCCCCGCTCGGCAGGCTGATGTGCGCCAGACCCGCCGACTCGGCGGCGTCGGCCACCAGTTGCTGCATGTTTCCGGATATGGGCACCGCCGGCGTGTTCCTCTGCGCCGTCACGGTGATGCCCACACGCTCGGCGTGGCCCACCTCTTCGGCGGTGCGGCGCAGTTCCACCTCGGCCGCCGCCAGCGACTCCATACGCTCGTCCCTGAATTCCACACCCATCTGGACCCGCCCCGGAATCACGTTGCCCGCGTTGGGATGCACGTCCATGCTGCCCACGGTGCCCACCCGGCAGATCTCCATATCGCCCGCGATGCTCCGCACTTTCAGCGCGAGCTGCGCCGCCGCCGACATCGCGTCCCGACGCAGCGCCATCGGCGTGGTACCCGCGTGGTTCGCCTCTCCCACGATGTCAACGTGGTACACCGACCGCCCCGTGATGCCGGTCACGACGCCGATAGGATAGCCGCCCCGGTGCATGGTCGGACCCTGCTCAATGTGGAGTTCCAGGTAACACTCCAGCTCATCCGGGCGTCGGCGCGCCTCGGCGATGTGCGCAATG
>JAJDXU010000139.1 GCA_022823105.1 Dehalococcoidia bacterium | reverse complement strand
GCCTCGCCCATGGCGCGACTGACGGCCAGGATGATGCCGGTGAGGATGCCGGGCATGGCCTGGGGCAGCACGAGGCGCCAGATGACCTGCCACCTGGTGCCGCCGAGGGCGTAACCACCCTCTCGAATTGACGACGGCACGGCCCGGATGGCTTCCTGGGATGAGACGATCACGACGGGCATTATCAAAAGGGCCAGGGTCAGGCCCGCCGCGAGTGTACTCTTGCCGAGGGCGAACAGGGCGACGAATATGCTGAGGCCGAGGATACCGTAGACGATGGAGGGCACCGCGGCGAGGTTCTGGATGTTGGTCTGGATGAGTTCGGCGACGCGGCTGCCGCCGGAGTATTCCTCGAGGTAGAGGGCGGCGGATACACCGACGGTGAAGGAGACGAACACGCAGATCGCCATGACCCACAGGGTGCCGACCATTGCCGGGAACAGGCCGGAGCTGACGGCCTTGCTGGAAGGCCCCTCGGTGAACAGCGTGGCCAGCGATGTACCGTCCAAGTTGAACCAGGCCAGGGCCTCGGAGATCACGCTGTAGAGCAGGGCCACGAGCATGACGAGGGCGACGATGACCGCGGCAACGCAGACGGCATAGAAGATTCGGGCCCGGCGCTTTCTCGTCGCGAGTCGGCGCGTGTAGATCTGTTGAGGCATGGATGCCATTATTCGTACACCTCACGGAACCGGGCGACCACGAACTGGCTGAGCAGGTTCATCAGCAGAGTTAGGACGAACAGGGTGATGCCGACGGCGAAGAGGGCCTGGAACTGGGCGGTTCCGGGGATAGCGTTATCGCTGAAGTTGGTGGTTGCCATGAAACCGGTCATGGTGTTGACCGGGTCGAGAGGATTGAAGGTGAGTTTTTCGTTCTGGCCGGCGGCGATGAACACGATCATGGTCTCGCCGACGGCGCGGGACATGCCCAGGATGAACGCGGCGACGATGCCGGACAGGGCGGCCGGCACCACGACCTTGGTGGCAACCTCGACCTTGGTCGCGCCGAGGGCGTAGGCACCCTCGCGCAAGGAGATTGGGACGGCCCGCATGGCGTCTTCGCTGAGGCTGGAGACCATGGGGACGATCATGATGCCCATGACGATAGCGGCGGACAAGGCGTTGAAGATGCCCACCTCGTCGCTGATGCCGCGGAGGAGCGGCGTGATGAAGAACAGGGCGAAGAAACCGTAGACCACGGTGGGGACGCCGGCCAGGACTTCGAGGATGGGCTTGGTGATGGCGCGCAGCCTGGGGTGTGCGTATTCGCTGAGGAAGATGGCGCTGAGGAGGCCGATGGGGACGGCCACGAGCATCGCGAGAACTGCGATCATCATGGTGCCGACGAGCAGGGGCCAGACTCCGTAGGAGCGGGGCACGAGCAGGGTGCGCCACTTGGTGTCGGTAAAGTAGCGCTGCCAGCGGACCTTTTCAGGGACCTGGAAGGACTCGGTTTCCAGCGCGACCCCCTTGCCGACGCCGGAGAGGGCCGAGATAGAGACCTTATACGAACGGCCCAAGCCAGCGCCGGAGATCACGCAGGAGGTGCGTTCAGCGGGGATGTTGGAGCAATTGGCGAGGTTCAGGCCCAGGTTGGGGACGATTGAAACATCGTAACCGGTGGGGGACTGGCCGAACGTGGGCTTTTCCCAGTCAATGTAGATGAGCGCGTCGGAGGTGGAACGGACCGACGCGCTGGGGATGATTCCGGGCGCGAGAGAGCCGGGGGGCACAGCGCCGCCGACCAATCCGTCCGCCTCGCTGGTCGCGTGGAGTTCGCTGCGCTTTTCCTGGTAGAAGTCTGAGGTGAAGAACTGGATGCCCTCGAAGAGCAGGACCGACACGATTCCGACAGTGGTGAGGACCGAGACGGTGGCCAAAAGAAAAAGTACCCACTTGACGATCCTTTCAAGTAGGTACTTGTTGCCGCTGGCGGTCAACGGTGTTCCTGCAACCGGGATTTGCTTCACTCCCGGTTTTGCGTTGAGTAATTTATGGAAAAGCAAGGTGGTTCACCTTCCGGTGTGGCCCTTCAGCTTTCGACCTCGACCGCGGAGCGGGCCACTGCTTTCGCCGTTTGACGTGACTATAATAATTTGGGCCGCCCGAGACGGCAAGCCGAAATTTGCGGATACATTAAATCCTGTGGCCGGATAATAGCTTCGCTGAAGTTCCGGTCGTCAAGGTCGGGAGAGCGAGTTGAGCGAGAAACTGCAATTGAGCGTGGTGGACCAGTCGCCGATGCGCGAGGGGAGCAATGCCGGAACGGCGCTGCGCGAAACCATCGAGCTGGCGAAAGCCACGGAGAAGCTGGGTTACCAAAGATACTGGGTGGCGGAGCACCACAACCTGCCCAACTTCGCGGGGACGGCCCCGGAGGTGATGGTTGGGCAGATTGCGGCGCAAACCAAGCGGATCCGGGTGGGTTCGGGTGGAGTGATGCTGCCGCACTACAGCGCGCTGAAGGTGGCGGAGACGTTCCGGATCCTGGACTCGCTGTATCCGGACCGGATTGATCTGGGGATTGGCCGGGCTCCGGGCAGTGACCAGATTACGGCGGCGGCGCTGGCGTACCCGAGCATGCCGAAGGACATTCGCCATTTTCCGCAGCAGGTGCGGGATGTGATCAACTACCTGGGCGACACGCAGCCGGACGACCACCCATTCCACGAGGTGATGGCCTCACCGGACGAGCCGGAGACTGCGCCGCGGGTATGGCTGCTGGGGTCGCGGTATGAATCGGCGTTCATGGCGGCCAAGATGGGATTGCCGTTTGCTTACGCGCATTTCTTCGGGATGGGAGCGACGGACGGGCCGCAGATTGTGGAGTCGTACCGGCAGAATTTTGAGGCCTCCGAGCACCTGGCGGAGCCGTTGGTGAACGTGGGGGTGCAGGTGTTGTGCGCCGACACGGAGGAGGAGGCGCTGCGCATCGCATCAAGCCGGAACCTGGGACGGCTGCGCTCGGTGACCAGCAGGGCCAAGGGGATTCCGTCGCCGGAGATTGCGGCGAATTACAAATACCTGGCGAACGAATGGCAGTTCATACAGCAGTACATGCGGAACTGCGTGGACGGGGACCCGGAGCAGGTTAAGGCCGGGTTGGAGAAGGTGGCGGAGGACTACCAGACGACGGACCTGAGCGTGGTCACCATCTGCTACCACTTTGAGGACCGGGTGAGGTCTTACGAGTTGGTGGCGGAGGTGTGCGGGCTGGAGCCGTTGGCATAAGGCTGAACAATGGCCCGGTGCAAAGGGTAGGGGCGGGTTTCAAACCCGTCCCTACACCATGGCTTCACCCTCACCCTGACCCTCTCCCATCAAGGGAGAGGCGATTTAAATGTGACGGTATCTAAGCGCCGAGCTTGGCGGCGAGGTCCACGAAGTTTTCGGCGACTACGTTGAACGACGGGTCGGGAGTGGGATCGGGGGTGCGATCCGGGCCGTGTTCGCGGGGGCGCGGGACGAAGGCGGTGCGGAGGCCGACCCGCGCGGAAGCGAGCAGGTCGCCCTGGTGGGCGGCCACCATCATCACCTGCTCGGCTTTGAGGCCGAGGAGCTTGACGGCGGTTCCGTAGCTTTCCGGGTCGGGTTTGTAGTGGTGGGCAACCTCGGCGCCGAGGATGCAGTCCCAGGGCATTCCGCCGTTCTTGGCCATGTTGGTCATGAGGGCGATGTTGCCGTTGGACATGGGCGCGATGACGAACTTGTTCTTGAGGCGATAGAGCCCGGGGACGCTGTCGGCCCAAGGCCGGAGGTTGTGCCAGAAGTAGGTAACCTCCATCTTCTCGTCGTCGCTGAAGCCGCTGATTTCGAACTCTTCGAGGACTTCGTCGAGGGACATGCGGTGGAGGGCGTCGAGATTGGTCCAGGGGAGATCGCCATTCCGGACCCTGTCCATGTAGGGGCGGTACTTGCCGCGCCAAGCGTCTGCGAACGCGCCCCAGTCGCGGTCGATGCCCTTGATGCGGCCCATGTTGGCGCACTGTTCGGTGATGCTGGAACGCCAATCGACGACGGTGCCGAACACGTCGAAGATGCAGGCCCTGACGTCGAGGCCCAGAGCTGAGTCGGCCATATTGGAAATCTCCTTGATGCGCGGGTTACCCCGGAATTCGCCGGGTATCGTAGCACACCGGGCTGACCAGTTTGAGGGCGCCACGGGACGGTATTCATTTGTGGGGCGGGCCGCGTTTAGGGCGGGCCGCGGTCGCCAACCTCCGCGATATTTTTAGGTTTCACTGATTTCTCCTGTCGATGTCGCTGGGTTTTCGGTTGTTTTGGCGTCAGGTTGAGGTTCGGGTTGCGTGTTCCGCCGGAGGCGGGTGTGCTCAGCACGGCCAACACTGATTGGCGCAGAGTTATGTGTCCGAGATTTCCGTGTACCCGCAGTTCTC
>JAJDXU010000111.1 GCA_022823105.1 Dehalococcoidia bacterium | reverse complement strand
GGGTCGTCGGGGGCGATGGGTTCCGGCGACGTGACGTCCAGGGCGGCGCGGGCGATCCGGCGATCGCGCAGGGCGGAGTACAGAGCCACGGGATCCACCACCGGCCCGCGCGACACATTGATCAGGATGCCCGTCGGCTTCATCATGGCCAATTGGGGGCCGCTGATCAGATGGTGCGTTTCGGGGGTCAGAGGCACGCTCAGCATGACGAAATCGGCCTGCGCCAGGAGATCCGGGAATTCGGCGTAGCGAACGCCGTACTCGGCCTCGACATCGGGATACCGGGTGCGGGAGTGGTAAACAATGTCCATGTCGAACCCACGGGCGCGCCGGGCGATTTCGCGGCCGATCTGCCCGAGGCCGACGATGCCCAGGCACGCCTCGTGGACATCCTGGCCCAGCCAATGGGTGGGATGGAACTGGATCTGCCAGCCACCGCCGCGCAGCCAACGCTCGCTTTCCGACGTGCGGCGGGCAGCGCCCAGCAGCAGGGCGAAGGCGAGGTCGGCGGTGGCCTTGGCGAGGACGCCGGGAGTGTATCCCACGGGTATGCCGCGACGAGTAGCCTCTGCCACGTCCACGTTGTCCAGACCGACGGCCAGTTGGCTGATGACGCGCAATTTGGGCGCGGCGTCCAGCAGGCTGGCGTCCACCCGATCCATGATGGTGGTCAGGATGCCATCGGCGTTGGCAACGAGGCCGTGGAGTTCCTCAACCGACGGAGGCGTTTCCTCGGGCCGCACCTCAACGTCGGCGACGGCGCGGATAACGTCGAGGGCCTCGGGCAGGAGCGCGCGGGTGACCAGGGCTTTGGCGCGGGGCATGGCAATTCACCGTAGTCCAGGAGTTCAAAGATGGATACGCCGGGGGGATTTTGGACGGATTTTAGTGCGATGACGGAGAAATTGCCATTTGACAGGGGTTCGGGATTTGGCCGGACACCGGTTTGCGGGACCAGGCTACAGTCAAAACAAAGGGCCCCCGCCCAGTGGCGGAGACCCTTTTGCGTCGCCGGCCCGCGCAGCACGTCCGCGCGGACGATGGTTCGCGCAGGTTTTAGAAATGGGGACCCTGCGCCCGATAGAAGCGGCCGTGCTCGAAAATCTTCCGATTGACCCGCTGCTGCTCGGTCGTTCCGGGACCGACGATGGATTCCCAAATGTTCTCCAACACCGTGGGAATGGCGTGGATGAAAGACCGCCTGGGAGCGTCCCACTGCTTGAGCAGTTCGTCCGGAGTTTCCGGAACGGCGGAAATGTCGACCGCAGGGGCGGCCGGCCTGGTGGGTTCGGTTTCTGTGATTTGCGCGGCAATGGCAACGTTGGATTCGGTTTCGCGGTTGACGGTGGTTACCATCGGTGATACTCCTTTGAATTGATAGTGATAGACCGTGTTCATTGAAATCCATGATACACGTTCATCAGTATCATGTCAATAGATATTGATTGCTCTGTATTATTGTCAATCAAGCGGAGTGGCGTAGTTCCGAACGCGAATGGGCCGAGATGCCCCAACAGGCCTGGCCGGAGCACGGGCGCGCCGCGGCGCCGTTCCAGTGGGTAATACCCTTTCAGCGGGATAGCCGGCCTGGGGCGCCGGCACGGTCGGCCCGCAACGAATCGGGGCCGGCGGCCAACGGTTTACAGGGCGAGCTTGCCGGGGTTCATGATGCCCGCCGGATCGAGGGCGCGCTTGATGTCGAGCAGCGCGCCCTGGCTGGTCCCGAGTTCGCGGGCGAGCAGGTGGTGCAGCTTGACTCCGACGCCGTGGCAGTATTCCATGACGCCGCCCATGTCCTGGGCCAGTGTCAGCACCTCGTCCACGCCGGCGGCCAGGTTGGCCCGCACGTCGGCGTCATAGCCGTCGCGGCCATCCACGCGGCGGTCACCGTCGGGGACGATCAGCATGGAGAAAAACTCGGGCCGGCTCCAGAGGCAGTACTCCACCACGTGGATTTTGCGGGCGTCCAGAATTTCTTCGGCGCGCCTGCGATATTCCAGCACCCGGTCGGTGGGAAGGCTCATGTGGAGGTAGTCGAAGGTTCGGCCCCACTGACGACGCCAGCGTTCCGCGCGCGGCCGCCCCAGGGCGGTTTCCCGGTAGTTCAGGGCGGAATCGTGCCGGTGGCGCCAGTAATCCAGGGTGGGCTCGGGGCCGACGCTCCAGCCGCCGGCGGAGACGCAGACGGCGGTCGACCGTTTCAGCGCGGCATCCACGCCCTCACGGTAACCCTCGAACAGCAGGTGCAGCAGGATACCCTCACCGTCTTCGGTGAGGTCCAGCAGGGTCGGCCGGATGCCGAGGGCCCTCATCTCGGAGACAGCGGCGAATCCGTCGGCGAAGTCGGCGAATTCCATGGTGGCGTAGGCGTTGGACTCGGGCTGGCGGAACACCCTGATGGTGGCGCGGGTGATGACGCCGAAGACGCCCTCGCTGCCGATGAACAGGTGGTTGAGGTTGGGGCCGGTGGACTGCTTGGGAACGGGGCGGGTTTCGATGACGCGGCCATCGGGGAGGACCACCTCCAGGGCGATGACCTGGTCGCCCATGGGGCCGAAGGCGGCCGCGCGGTAACCCACGCCGTTGGTGGATATGGTGCCGGCGACGGTGGCGATGGGAACGCTGTACGGGTCGTGGCCGGGCATCAGGCCGTGGGGTTTCAGGCCGTCGTAGAGATCCTGCAGGACCATGCCGGCCTGGACATCGGCGGTCAGCGAAGCCCGATCCACGCTCAGCAGGCTGTTGAGGCGGCTCACGTCCAGGATGATGCCGCCGTGTACCGGTAGGATGCCGCCCATGACGCCGGTGCCTCCGCCGTACGGGATGACCGGAACGGCGCGTTCCTGGGCCAAGGATACGACGCGGGAGAC
>JAJDXU010000140.1 GCA_022823105.1 Dehalococcoidia bacterium | reverse complement strand
ACCACCATCGACTGCGACGCCCCCACCACCCTGGACCTCGACGCCTGCCAGTTCGGCAACTACCAGCGCGGCGACGTAGTCGCTCTGATGACCGCTCTGGAGTTTCACAGCATCGTGGGTCGCGTCCCGTCGCCGGACGCTCCGTGGACGGCCAACACCTCCAATGGCGAACCCGCGTTGGCCGTGGCCGACACCCCGGCCGCCGCGCCCGAAACCGATTACCGCATCGTTGCCACCGCCGACGAATTGCAGGCCATGATCGACCGGATTCTTGCCGCCGGCTCGTTCGCCTTCGACACCGAGTCCAGCAGCACCGACCCCATGGCCGCGGAACTGGCCGGACTCAGCTTCGCCACGCCGGACGGCGTCGCCTGGTATGTCCCCGTCGGACACCGGGAAGGACAGCAACTTCCCCTGGAAGAAGTCCTCGCGTCCGTTCGCCCGCTGTTCACCGCCGATGGCATCAGCCGCGTCGCCCACAACGCCAACTACGACCTCACGTTGCTCAGCAACTACGGTGTTGATCCCAACGGCGTGATCGACAACGACACCATGATCGCGGCCCACCTGCTCGGCAACAACCGCCTGGGGCTCAAAACGCTGGCCCTTTCCATCCTTGGACGGGAGATGACGGAAATCACCGACCTCATCGGCCGGGGCGCGAAGCAGAAAACCTTCAACGAGGTCGCCATCGAGGATGGCGCGCCCTACGCCGCCGCCGATGCCGACTGTACCTTGCGCCTGCGCCAGCAATTCGACCCTTTGCTGGAGAGACAGGGGCTAGAAGGCCTGATGGCCGACGTTGAGTTGCCCCTGGTCCCGGTGCTGGTTGAGATGCAGCGCGCCGGCGTCCGGCTGGACTCCGGCATCCTCCACGAAATGTCCCGCGACCTCAAGGAGCAGCTCGACCAGATCGAAACCGACCTCTACGGCGACATCGGACACAGCGTCAACATCAATTCGCCCAAGCAGCTCAGCGACCTGCTCTTCGGCGAACTTGGCCTCCCCAAAACGCGCCGCACCAAGTCCGGCTATTCCACCGACGCCAACTCCCTGGAATCCCTCAAGGGTATGCACCCGGTGGTCGACCGAATCCTGGACTACCGCCAGGTTTCCAAGCTCAAGTCCACCTACGTCGACGCGCTGCCCGAAATGGTCAACGACCGCACCGGCCGCATCCACACCTCCTACCACCAGACCGGCTCAGCCACCGGCCGCATCAGCAGCAGCGACCCCAACCTCCAGAACATCCCCGTGCGCACCGAGTTGGGGCGCCAGGTGCGCCGCGCCTTCGTCGCCGACGCCGGCTGCCAACTCCTCTCCGCCGACTACTCCCAGATCGAACTCCGCGTCCTGGCCCATCTGTCCCAGGACCCATCGCTACTGGAAGCGTTCCGCCGCGGCGAGGACATCCACGCCGCCACCGCCAGCCAGATGTTCAACGTCCCCATCAACGAGGTCGACGGCGAGCAGCGCCGCATCGCCAAGGTCCTGAACTTCGGCGTAATTTACGGCCTCGGCCCCTACGGCATCTCCCAACAGACCGGGTTCAGCCGCGAGGAGGGCCGTCACTTCATCGACACCTACCTGTCCCGCTATCCGGGCATCAACGACTACCTGGAATCGGTGAAGAACCAAACCCGCGCCACCATGTACGCTGAAACCCTCCTCGGCCGTCGCCGCTATTTCCCCGACATCCAATCCACCAACGGCAACACTCGCGCCGCCGCCGAGCGTATGGCCATCAACATGCCCATCCAGGGCACCGCCGCCGACATCATGAAGAAGGCGATGATCAACGTCCAGAACCGCATGAAGAACGAGCAGATGCGGTCGAAAATGATCCTCCAGGTGCACGACGAGCTGGTCTTCGAGGTGCCCGAGGATGAGATGGACCACATGACCGCCCTGGCCCTGGACGAAATGCCCGCCGCTTTGGACCTCGACGTCACGCTCAAGGTGGACGTGAAATCGGGCCACTCCTGGGGCGATTTCTGAACGCCCCCATCGTCGTCGCCCCGCAAGACTACTGATGCGTGAATCGATAACGAAACACAGCACGTCACCGTCATTCCTGCGAAAGCAGGAATCCAGAGTTCGCTGCTACAAAGACGTTCTGGATTCCCGCTTGCGCGGGAATGACGGAGCAGCTTGGCCAATCGCTCGCGGATCAGTAAGCAAACGCACGTGCCCGACCGATTGTGAGGTGATTCGCCCGTGGAACTGATGCGTAGCCTGGTGTTCGTCCCCGGCAACCGCGCCAACATGCTGGAGCGCGCCCTGGGGTTCAACGCCGATATCGTCATGGTTGACCTGGAAGACTCGGTCCCTCCGGGCGAGAAGGCAACCGCCTGCGAAATGGCCGTCGAGTGGGTGCCCAGGCTTCGTGCCGCCGGCCGGAAGGTTATGGTGCGCGTCAACTCGCTGGACACCGGCCTTACCTCAGACGAACTCGCCGCGGTGGTTTCTCCCGATCTCGCCGGCATCAGCATCGGCAAGGGCGACACAAAGTGGGACTTGCAGCAGGTGGACCGCCTGCTGGCGCCGCTGGAAAACAGCGCCGGCATTCCCCACGGAAGCATCCGGGTCGTCCCCTGGATCGAGACCGCAATGGCCATCGTCCACGTTTACGAGATGGCAACCGCGTCCCAACGCGTCGCCGGCATCGCCTTCGGCGGCGAGGACTACACCAACGACATGGGCATCATCCGCAACGACTTCGGCGAGGAGAGCTATTTCGCACGCTCCTCCGTGGCCATCGCCGCCAAAGCCGCCGGCGTTGCCGCCCTGGATGGCCCCTTCGTCGGCTTTCGCGACCCCGACGGCCTCAGGAAAGACGCCGGCGCGGCGCGGCAGATGGGCTACACCGGCAAGTTCGCCATCCACCCGGCCCAGATCGACATCATCAACGAAACCTTCTCCCCCAATCCCGAGGACGTCGCCTACGCCCGCCGGGTGATGGAAGCATGGGAGGAAGCCGAGGCCGCCGGACGCGGTTCGCTATCCATCGACGGCCGCATGGTGGACGTTCCCGTCGTAAAGCGCGCCCAAAACCTCCTCGCCCTCGTAGCCGAAATCGAACGGCAGACTGCCACGTCGGGGTAACCTCGCGCCAATGCCCACTGACCGGATCATCCTTACCGGGATGCAGTTCTATGGATTCCACGGCGTAAACGCGGAAGAGCGGGCATTGGGCCAGCCGTTCATCGTCGACCTGGAAGCGGAACTGGACCTGGGTACAGCCAGCAACTCGGATCGCTTGACCGATACCGTGAGCTACACCGATCTGTATCGCGTAGCCAAAAGCGTGATGGAGGGCGAACCGCTCAATCTGTTGGAGGCAGCCGCCGGCGCCATATCCCACCGGGTGCTGACGCAGCATGTATCCATCCAAGCGGTCCGCGTGCGCGTTCAGAAACCCCGCCCGCCGATCCGTGGCTCCGTGATCGAATCGGCCGCAGTGGAAATTTACCGGAGCAGAAACCGATAGGATCCACAGACGCCGTGGCTTACGGCGCGGAGATGTACACCATGGCGACAACAGGCAACGACACCCCGGCCGGAATCGCGCTGCGATTCAACGAAGCCACCAAGCTCCAGTACATCAACCTGGACAACAAACCGCCGCTCTACAAGGTCTATCCCGGCCTCCGGGCCATCGCCCTGCCCAACGTCGCCGAAGGGCCGGGCCCGGCGATGCCAACCCTTGCCGCCATCCGGGGCGACGGCAACGGCGATTCATCGGGCCAGCTTACCCTCGAAAAACTAACCACCCTGCTGTACCACGCCGCCGCCGTAATCCGACGACGCCAGTTGTCCGACGGCGAGGTCCACTACCGGGCCGCCGCTTCCGCCGGCGCTCTCTATCCCACGGAGATCTACGTCGTGTGTGGCGACCTCGAGGGTCTGCGCGCCGGCGTCTATCACTTCAACCCCCGCGATTGTACCCTGGCCCGCCTGCGCAACGGCGACCTCCGCCGTTGGGTGGCCAGCGCCGTCGGTGATCACTCAGCATATCCCGCGACCCTGGTGTTCACCACCGTTTTCTGGCGCAGCGCCTGGAAGTACCGCGAGCGCGGCTATCGCTACTGCTACTGGGACCTTGGCACAATTGCCGCCAACCTGCTGGCGACGGCCAACGCTGAATCCGTGCCCGTCAAGCTGAATCTCGGTTTCGTGGACCGCATGCTCACCGGCTATTTCGGCATCGACGGCGTTACCGAAGCCCCATCCCTGGTTGCCTCCCTGGGAACTCCGGATGGCCTGCTCACCGACGGCCCCGGAGACGTCCCGGGAGCCCTGACCCAGGAGAGCAACGACCTGTCCGCCGGCGCCATCGAATACCCCATGAGCGCCGAGGTCCATGCGGCATCACCCTTGCGTACCCACGAAGATCTCGCCGGTTGGAACCGGGCGGTTTCCGGCGCATCCCAATCCGAGAAGGACGAACTCGACGGCACCGGCGATAATTTCCGCCCCCTCCGTTCCGGGGCCGACGGCGCGTTCGACAGCAACATTGATCTGAGCGCGCACCCGTCGTCGCCCCTCGGCGAGTGCGTCAGGTCGCGCGGCTCCACCCGGCGTTTCTCCCGCGACCCGATGCCCTGGGAGTCTTTCCGCAGCGTCGTCGATGCCGCCGGCAGCGGGATCAACTCGCCGGGCCTGGAAAACGGTTACAGC
This sequence comes from Dehalococcoidia bacterium, assembly GCA_022823105.1. GTDB lineage: Bacteria > Chloroflexota > Dehalococcoidia > Lucifugimonadales > UBA3495 > Bin87. The sequence goes on along the minus strand of JAJDXU010000140.1, from coordinate 2,388 downwards.
CCAACCCTCGGGTTGTATTTCATCGTCAACGCCGTCGAGGGACTTGAGCCCGGCGCCTATTACTACAACCCCTTTTACAACGGACTCCGCCTGCTGAAGTCCGGCGACTTCCGCGAGATGTCCGGCCATCTTGGATTCGAGCAGGCTCTGCCCGCCGACGCCGCTGCCGTCGCGTTTATCACCGCCGACCTGGCCGCCATCGACCGGGATCTGGGAGCCAGGGGCTACCGAATGGCCCAGACCATCGCCGGCATCATCGGCGGCCGCCTGTACCTGGGCATGCACTCCCTGGGTCTCGGCGCCACCGGCCTCACCTTCTACGACGACAGCGTAACGGAGTTCTTCTCTCCCCATGCCGCCGGCCAGTCGGCGGTATTCGTCGTTCCCATGGGCCTGCCGGGCACTCCCAATCGCGTGCGCCCGTTCCGCTCTCAGATCGCCGTCAGCCTCGATTCCCGCGCCCGGGGAGCCGGGCAGGGAGAGTAGCCCGACCAAGCACGACTTACTCCCAGTCGTCCTCGTTCTGAGGCGGTACGATCTCCCGTATCGGGTCGTCCTCAACGTCGTCGGCGTCCAATACCGGCACCCCGACGCCGGGATCGTCTGCGTCGTCCTCGTCAATGTCATCGGCGCCCAACGCCGGCAGGACATCCTCCGGCTCGGCCTCCGATTCAGACTCTGCGCCGCCGCGGATACTTTCATCCAGGGCCTCTGCGCTCTCCCCGGCCTCGTCGCCGACGGATTCCGGGTTCGGCTGGTCCGGCACGCCGGCATCGCGGCGCGGCGGCGGGAACGACACCACATTCCGTAGCGACGGGTGCTGTCGCGTCTCCCGAATGACCACGGACACGGTGTTCGCGTTGATGCTCACCACGGCGGCCCCGTACTGGTTGCCGCCGGCCATGAGCTTGCGCAACCGCCGCGACAACTTCGGCTCCAGCGTACCCAGCCGTCGGCCATCCGCCGAATTCACCGCCAACAAGTCGCCGGACATCGCGAGGGCAACGGTGTCTCCCGCGACCACGTCCGCCAGGGCGCATGAGTCGCCGGTCCTGCGTAACGTTGTGGTGCAGGACTTGCCGCCCTCTTCGATGAACAGCGGCGACAATCCCGCAACGTGAGCCGACGGCGCCGGGCGCGGAGCCCCCGCCGTTTCCAGAGTCTCCAGCCGGGCCAGGTTCTTTCGGGCAATGTTGTTGTTTGGGTGCTTGGCCAGCAGGCCATCCAGCGCCGACCTCGCCCCTGCGTAGTCTCCCAACTCCATCAGGGCCTTGGCCAGGCGGTTTGCGGCCTCGCAATCATCGGCGTAAAGCTCCAGGATGGCGCGGTTCAACTCGGCCGCCCTTGCCCACTCCCCATCAAGCGCGAGCTTCACCGCGTCCTTGCCCAGATTGATCCGGAATCGGTTTGCCGTCATCGTTCCCCTGCCCGTGCGTGGGCCAGAACTCATCGTATCGCGCGCTATCATGGCCACTCCTCTCAATCCGTTATAGCGTGAATCAGTCATTGCCCAAATCCTGGGCCGTTAGATTTACACACACGCGACCATTGAGACCAACTAAATTGCCGGCACGTTTTCGCAAAATTCTTGAAATTCGGCCGGAGCGATGGATTCAGCGCGATGGGTCGATGCTAACCGTATCTCCCGGCTAGCCATCGCCACCTGATCAGGACCAGATCCCTCAACGTGCGCCAGCCGTCCCGGAACGGCCGTACCTTGCTTTCCGCCCGGTAATGCCAGTCGATCCCAACCTCGGCCGCCGTGAATCCACGCTTGCGAGCCAGGAACAGTATCTCCGCATCAAACGCGAACCCGTCCAGCGTCTGCAATGGAAACAGCGCCTCAGCAGCGCGTCGGTTGAACACCTTGAAACCGCACTGCGTATCCTTGATGCCGGGGGTCGCGAGCATTCGCGTGAACGCATTGAACACCCGCCCCATCAGCCATCGGCCCTGCGGCTCCCCTATCCGCCGCGCCCCGGCGGCCTCCCGCGACCCGATTACTATGTCTGTGTTCGGCGCGTCGGGCGGCAGCAGCCGCTCCAGCAATTCAATGGGCATGGACAGGTCGGCGTCGCAAAGGAATCGATACTCGCCAACGGCCACCAGCATCCCCTGCTTCACCGCCGCGCCCTTGCCCAGGTGCCGAAAAGAATGCACCCGGAATCCCGTGTGCGCGCGTCCGAATTCCCCGACTATCGCCGCCGTGCCGTCCTCACTGCCGTCGTCGGCGACGATTACCTCCCAGGTGTACGGACGGCCGGTCAGGTACGCTTGGATCGTCGCCAGGGTTTCTGGAAGCCTGCTTTCCTCGTTATAGGCCGGGATCACCACCGACAGGTAACAGGTTGACATCGCTGCCGGCCACGTCTCGGTTATCCCTCATCC
>JAJDXU010000386.1 GCA_022823105.1 Dehalococcoidia bacterium | reverse complement strand
GTCGCCGAAGAAGTTGAACGCCATGACCACAATGGTTATTGCCACGCCCGGGAAGAGGGACAGCCACCACATATCGAGGATGACGTTGCGCCCTTCGGATACCATGATGCCCCAGGCCGGCGAGCCGGGCGCCAATCCCAGCCCCAGGAAGCTCAGGGAGGCTTCCAGCAGGATCACCTGCCCCACCTGGAGGCTGGTCAGCACCATCAACGTGTTGACCACATTGGGGAAGATGTGCCGGATAATGACAACCGGCGTGCTGACGCCGGCGATGCGGGCCAGAATCACATAATCTCGTTCCTTGATGCTCAGGGTATCGCCGCGGATCATCCGGGCGAACCTGGCCCAAACCGTGACGGCCACTGCAATGATGATATTCTCTGTGCCCTGGCCCAGGAGCACCACGATGACCAGGGCGACCAGAATGGTGGGGAACCCCATCACGGCGTCGGCGATTCTCATGATCGTTGCGCCGATGATGCCGCCCAGGTAGCCGGCGATCAGTCCGAGCACGGTACCCACGATGGCGCCGGTCGCGAGGGCCACCAGGCTGATGTAAACGGTGGTGCGGGCGCCGAAGATCAGCCGACTCAGCATGTCCCGGCCCAGGATGTCGGTGCCCAGCGGGTAGTCGCTGGTCTGGAAAGGCGCGATCCGGCTATCGATGACGTTTTTGTCGGTGGGGTCGTGCGGAGACAGCACCGGCGCCAGGGCGGAGCAAATCAGCAGCACGGTCAGGATCACGATGGGGATCCAGGGCAGCTTGGTCTCGCCGATCCGCTTCTGGAGCTGACCGATCCGGCTTACTTCGGTTACCGCGGTTTGTTGTGCCATTCCCAGTCCTCTCCCGCTTTATTCGATCCTGATTCTCGGGTCCACGTAAACATAGAGGATGTCCACGAAAAGGGACGTGAGTATGTAGAAGAAACCCGAGGTCAGCACGGTGGCTTCCACGATGGGGAAATTGCGTTGGGCCACGCCCTCAAGCATCAAACGCCCCACGCCCGGCCAGGCGAACACCACCTCCACCACGATCGCTCCGTTGAGCAGTCCCGCCAGGCTGATGCCGCCGAAGGTGATCAACGGAATCAGCGCGTTGCGCAGTGCGTGTTTCCAGATTACTAGCCGCTCCGTCAGGCCCTTGACCCGAGCGAACTTGACGAATTCGCTGTCCAGCACCTCGAGCATGCTGGAGCGCGCCAGGCGCATCATGCCGGCCATAATGGACCAGGCCAGGACGAAGGAGGGCAGCACGAAGTGGGCCGGCCCGCCTCGGCCGTAGGTTGGCAACCACTGGAGGATGGCCCCGAACAGCAGGATGAGCATGATGGCGACCCAGAATTGGGGGGCGCCGATGCCGGCGATGGCAAACAGTTTGCAGGCCTTGTCAAGGATCGAGTCCCGCTTGACGGCCGACAGGATGCCCAAGGGCACCCCCATGAGAATCGCCAGAACCATACCTGCTGCGGCCAACTGGAGGGTGGCGGGAATGCGTTCAAACAGCACGTCCCTGGCAGGGCGGCGGGTGGTGATGGAGTGGCCGAAGTCGCCTTGCACCGCGTTCAGCAGGAAGGTGCCGTATTGCACCAGGATCGGCCGGTCCAGGCCCAGGTTCTCCCGAAGCTGCTCGTAGTCTGCGGTGGTCGCCTCCGGCGGCAACAGCAGCAACGCCGGGTCGCCGGACAGGTGGACGCTCATGAAGATGATCAAGCTCAGGCCCAGCAGGGCGATCAGACCCTGGAATACCCTGGAGAGTATGTAACGCTGCATGTGCTTCTCTTACCTTTCAGGTATGTCCAATCGTCCGCCGGTTCAATGACATCAGGGGGTTGAGCCAACTGTCAATCATCGACGTGGGTGTAGCATCCATCCGTGTGGGCGACGCTGTTCGGCCATTCGTACCCGCGATGCACACCGGCGCATCGCGGGTAGTTTGACGAGACCGACTGGTTTGCCGTCGATGGTCGGTCCATGGTTTTGCCCTACGGATTCAGGGTAACCGTCCAGAGGGCAGTGGGATATGGCCCCAGGGGCCACGGCTCATAGGTTGCGATGCGGCTGCTCAAGCCGAAGGGCAGGTTGGTGTAGATGGTGCTGAAGGAATAGTGTTCCTCCCAAGAGGCCCGGTACATTTTGTTGTAGGCGTCGTGGCGCAGGGCTGGGTCCATCACCGAAAGGCCTTCGTCGGCTATCTTGACCAACTCGGGGTCTTCCGACTGGCGGAGGCTGGAGTCAAGGTAGTGCATGCTGCGCACCAGGCTGCCCCCGTCCCAGCGTCCTTCGTTGCTGCGGAAGTAGACGTGGCCATCCAGTTCACGGTTGCGCACGCGCTCGCGGATGCTGACGTTCTGGCCCGCTTCCACGGTTACATCGAGGCCGAGGTTGTCTTGCCACATCTGGGCGATCAGCTCAGCGTGCTCCACCATGAACGGGGTATCGCTGGCTTGCCAGGTGTAGAGGGTGAAAGGAGGATAGCCCTCGCCGTTGGGGTAACCGGCTTCGGCCAGGAGTTCCCTTGCCCTCTCCGGATCGTAGGGTGTGGCGTCCAATTCCGGACTGTAACCCAGGGTGCTGGGCGTCACCGCCTCGAAACCGGCCAGGCCGGCCCCTTCGGTGCCTCCGTAGAGATTGTCCCGGATCAGTTCCTTGTCGATGGCGTAGTCTAGAGCGTAGCGCACGCGCTTATCGTTGCCGGGGAGGTCCGGGATCCAGCATCCGATGGGGCGCACTTGGGTGTAGGATGCCTCCTCAATCCAGACGTACCGGCCGCCGGCAGCCTCGACGCGCTCCCTTGATTGCAGGGTCACCTCCACGATATCGGCCTCACCGGCCAGGAGGGCGGAAACCCTGGTGGATTCTTCGGGAACGAGCCGCATATCCAGCGTCTGGAAATTCATCCGTCGGTCTTCTGGGTAGCCGTTGTCCGGATTGTAGTAGTAGTCCGGAAATCGCTCGAACAGCAACTGCTCGGACCGCTTGAAGTCGACCAACCGAAAGGGACCGGCGCCGATGGGAGCATCAGCGTAGGTGTCCTCGCCCACCTCTTCGTGATAATTCTGAGGGATGATTGAGCCGCCGTCAGAGGAGGATTGCAGAGCCGAATAGGTGAACGGGAAGGACGACGAGAGCTTGTTGTGGGTGACCTCTATGGTCTCGGGCCCGGTGATCTCGATGCGATCGGTCAAGCGGGACCAGTTGATGGCTCCGGTGCTGGTGGCGCCCTCCTCAGCTTCCGGGCCGAAGTAACGCTGGAAGCTGAACTCAACATCGTTGATGGTTACCTGATCTCCGTTGTGGAAGGTTGCCGGGTGATCGGAGGGAATGGTCATCGTCCAGGTGAACCCGTCCTCCGAAACCTCCCATGCCGAGGCTATGCCGGGGACCATCTGGGTGTCGTGGTTACCCTCGACCAGCAAGGCGTGCAGGGCGCGCTGGTAGGTGGTCTCCCCCAGGCCCAGGGTGTACCTGGGTTCGAAGGCCTCGGTGCCGAACACCGTCTGCATGATGGTGACCTTGCCGGACACTTCCGGCGCCGCGGGAGGAACCGCTGGCGCCTGGGTAGCCACGGGGGCGGCCGGCGCGGTGGTGGCGGCGGGGCCGCTGGAAGTATCGGAGGCCGCCGCTGGCGGCGCGGTGGTCGCGGCAGGAGCCTCAGGCGTTGCCCCTCCCGCACAAGCCGATATAATCACGGTGATAATCCCCACGAGGACGACCAACCAGATTTTGGAATGAAACCGCCTCCGGATGTACATAGTAATTCCTCCTCTCTGTCGGGTTCAAAGGATCGAGGCACGTTGGCATGAAGTGGCTGTATGTCTCCTGCGCGCTGTTGGGGGCGGTGGTCCCAGTTGCCTGGGTTTATCTGGACCACCTTTACTTGGCCGTGCCCGGAGCTGTCGTCGATTTAGGATTGCTACTGTTCTCTTTTGGCCTGGCGTTGTTGTTCATACCCGTAGGAGTGGTGGGCGGCATTGCACTCGCCGCGCTGCTGCAAGTTGTCTGGTACCTGAAACGGCGACTCTCTCGCTAACCCGTGGACGGCCGTCATATCGTGAACGGTCCGGCCGCCGCAAAACAACCGGGAGGCGGCCACGCGGCGGCTCTACTACCGTAACCAAGGGCTATTTCAGCGTTACGGTCCAGAGGGCGCTGGCGTAGGGGCCCAGGGGCCAGGGTTCCCAGGTGGCAATGCGCTCGCTGACAGCCATGGCAGGTTGACGTATATGGGACTCCAATAGTAATGCTCTTCCCAGATGGCGCGGTAGGCCCGGTTATAGGCTTCGTGCCGTTTGGCCGGGTCCAACTCCGCCAGGGCCTCGTTGACGATAGCGAACAGTTGGGGCTCTTCCATCAAGCGGTTGGGGTTCTCCGGGTCGGTCGCGCTGCGCATCAGGCTGCCGCCATCGAACCTGGCCTCGTTGCTGCGGAAGTAAACGTCGCCGTCCAGTTGCCGGTCTCTGGCCTGCTGTCGGACTGCGGTGGGGTCACCCACCACTACGGTCACCTCGAGACCTAGATTGTCCTTCCACATCTCGGCGATCAACTCGGCTTGCTCGGGCTGGAGGGGCACGTCGCCGCCGTTCCAAGTGTGGATATTGAAGGGAGGGAAACCCTCACCGCCAGGGTAGCCGGCGTCGGCCAGAAGTTGCCTGGCCTGCTCAGGATCGAACGGGAGAGAATCGAGTTCGGGGCTGTAGCCTAGGGCATTGGGTGTGGCCGCCTCGAACCCGCCCACTTGAGCGACCTCGGTGCCGCCGTAGAGCTTGTCCCTTATCAATTCCTTATCGACGGCATAATCAAGGGCGTAGCGCACTCGCTTGTCGCTGCAGGGCAATTCTTCCTTCCAGCAGCCCATGGGCCTGACCTGGGAGTAGGAGGCTTCGGGGATGAACACCAGGCGACCTCCGCCAGCCTCCACCTGGCTGCGGGCGTTGAGGCTGGCCTCGGCCATGTCGGCCTGGCCGGCACGGAGCGCGGAGATCCTGGTTGACTCTTCTGTAACCAGCCGGCCGTCCATGGTCTTGAACTTCATCCTTCGGTCTTCGTGGAATCCATTGTCGGGGGTGAAGTAATAGTCGTCGAAGCGCTCCCAGAGCATCTGCTCGGATGGCTTGTAGTCAACCAGCATGAAGGGGCCGGCGGCAACCGGCGCCGCCTCCCAGCCTTCCTTGCCTCCCACCGATTCCCAGTAATTCTTGGGGAGGACGGCGCCGTGGGCGTCGGATGAGTGGAGCTGCGACATCAGGAATGGATAGGTGGCGTTGGGTTCGGTCTGGGTCACCACGATGGTGTTGGGGCCGGTAATTTCCTGGCTCACTGTGCGCTTGGACTGCTGGATGAAGATCCCGTGGATCGCGTTTTCCGCCGCTTCGGGCCCGTGGTGCCGGTCGAGGGTGAACTGGATGTCGTCGATGGTCAGTTGGTCGCCGTTGTGGAATTTGACCCCGTCGCGGATAGTCCAGGTCCACTGGAGACCGTCCTCGGACAGTTCCCAGCTGGTGGCGATGCCGGGGATCATTTCGGTTTTCTCGTTGCCCGCGATGAGCCAACCGTGCAGCATGCGGTGTTGGGTTATGATCTGGCCGGAGGCGTCGCGGGGTTCAAAAGCCTGCGTGCCCCAGTCGGCGACCATCATTGTGACCATGCCTGAGACTTCGTTCGGGGCGGCCGGCGCTGATCCCGCCGAGGCGGGCACGGCCGTCGGGACGGTGGCTTCCTGCGCGGCGGGCGCAGTTGCGGGGGCCGGAGCCGCGGGTTCTGCGGGGCTGGAGCCGGCGCACGCAACCAAAAGCGTCAAGGCGATGGCGAGTGATGTGCAGACTATGATTTTGCGGCCTGATGGTAGTGCGAGATTTGGCATGCGCCCTCCTGGCCTGGGACGTCGTTGGCGATCCTGATAAATCGCCGTGATGAGATGGGATCTGTCTAAAACTGTCGTGATCATCAGACAGGATGAATATTCCCGTTAAGCTATTTACTATGAATTATCTATATTCGTCAAAGGTGGCGCTGATGCAGTGCGATTCGCGCACGCATACCATGGGGAGCGGGTGGCTTCCAGGGTGTTGGCCGCGCTTGGTGATTTGGTCGGATTGGATGGAATTCTCACTTGTACCCAGTTTGAGTTGAGGGGTTGAAAAAGGTCGGTCTCTCCGGGTAAGGAATGGGTAACCCGCCACATTCCAGCCTGGGGAGGCCGACCATGCTATGGTATCACCGCATCGCCACCTTTCTGAACCACTCGTTGCGCCAGCTGCGCGCCACTCGTCGCACCAATCTGGCCCTGCTCACGGTGGCCATCCTGGAGCTTCGCGCCCTGGCCATATCGGTGTTGGTGCGGGCCTGGCAGATCCAACTGCCCTATTCGCGCCACCAACGGAAGAAACGGCTCTTTCGCTTTCTGTGCAACGACCGTTTTGACACGGTGGCGGTGCGATCCGCCAGAGGCGGATTGGGCCCCATCTGCCAAGCGGCCCGGTTGCGGGGACTAACCCCGATCATGATTGACTGGTCCGACTTGGGTCGGGGCCGTAATGGTCTGTTCGCTGCGGTGTGTTTTCGGGGTCGGGGACTGCCCCTGCTCAGTTGGGTCTCCACGCCGGAAGAGTTGGACCCGTCCTAGAACCGAGTGGAGGAGTTCTTCATCGGTCGGTTGCCTGTTGCCTCACCGAAGAAAGTTACCGAAAACTCAACACTTTGGATCGCCTGCCGCCAGCGCCGTTTCCGGCAGTCCAGTTGGGTCTTGCAGCGTAGCTTCCGACGCGGCGTAGACCAACTTGTTTGCCATAACGCCTCGCCACTGTTGCACCGTGCGCTGTAACGCGCGCAGGTTCGCCCGGCCGAACCGGTCCGGGTGATCTGCCTGAAGCCGGCCCAGCAGCGCCATCGCACTGGCGTCGGGGTCTTCCTGCAGCCACTCCAACACGTCGCACCACACGCCCTCGAAAGGGTCCTTCTGGGTTCGCCAGTGGCGCTGCGGTTTCACCTTGGACTCCCGATCGTTTGGTTCCTGCGCCTCACGCCACCGGTCTGGCAGCTTGGCCACGAACCGCTCCAGGCTCTCACCCCTCGGGGTGGGTCTGATCTCCGGCGACGCGATGGCCGCCAGCGCCGACTGGGCTTCCCGGATGGTGTGCAACAACGCGACTGGATCCAAGGTCGTCCTGTATTCGGTGAGCTCCGCTTTCGCACCGTCGCTGACCGCTTCGTGGCGAATCACCCGGTCGCAGGGCGTGGCCGGCGGACTGTAGCGCTTTATAACCGCCGA
>JAJDXU010000240.1 GCA_022823105.1 Dehalococcoidia bacterium | reverse complement strand
CTACTCTCAAGGATGGGCCAAATGGGACATTGTCAGTAGCAAGAGTATAGCATCATCGGAGGAGTGCAACGTACACAGGATCGAGGAGGCGCCCCATGAATTCGTGAACCGGGAACCCAAGGATCGTGGATAAACAGCGCTGACCCTGGGCGGCCCGGGTTCCAGAGTCAGAAACATGCGACCGACGTCGAAAACTTGCGAGGTTCGGAAGGCAATGCTGGTCAAACCGGCATGCTTTCGGGTTCGTCGATGGGATGGCTGGCGTAGCCCGCGGCTGCCTGCATGACCCCGGACAACATGCCGTATGCGTTTGTCCAGGCATTTTCCACCTCGGGCGTGTAGTGTTCGCCGAGGCCCTGCTCAAGAGTCCACAGCAGAGCTGCGCCGACGGTATCGTAATGATCGGGTTCAACCCCATAAATCCTGTTCCGTGCGCCGAGTTGTTGCACCACAGGAAGCAGCGTTTCAAGATTGTCGAGATTGTCGACGGCGGTCGCGATCATTTTCATCAACAACCGACCTTGCCGCTCGAGGTCGGAGTGAAAAAGCGGGCGCAGGTCATCATCCAATTCGAAGAGCCGACTGTAAAACAGGTGCGCTGCGGCGTCGGCGATGGGCTCGACATGGGCGAATGATTGCCGAATCAAGCTTATCTCTGATGGGTTCATATGGATTCTCCTTTGGCTTGTATGGGATGGATGCAGTATCAAATTCAAGACTTTTATGTATCCAGTGTATCACCCTGGCGCGCCGTGGCTTTTGGCGACGAGGAATCCCGTTGACAGGACGATGTTGCTGGTCTAGGATGATTGTTGACCCAATGAGTCGGGAATTAACGAATCATCGCCGGCGACGCCGCTAGAATGCCGGTTGGGAGGAAACCTGTCCGATGACGACACAGGCGCAACGAGTGATCTCCCGGGACACCACTGCGGAGGAGTTGAACTCCGATTACAAGTGGGGTTTCACCATCGACATCGAGGAGGAAGCGTTCCCCAAGGGCCTCAACGAGGACGTGGTGCGCTTGATCTCGGCCAAGAAAAACGAACCGGAGTGGATGCTGGATTGGCGGCTACGGGCGTTCCGATTCTGGTCTCGCCAGAATTACTCGGAACCGAAGTGGGCGAACGTCGAATATCCTCCCATAGATTTCCAGGACATCCACTATTACGCGGCGCCCAAATCGTCGGAAGACGGGCCCAAGAGTTTGGACGAGGTCGATCCGGAGGTGCTGGAGGCTTTCAACAAGTTGGGCATTCCCCTGGAGGAGCAGGCCCGGCTGGCCGGTGTTGCCGTGGACGCGGTGCTGGACAGCGTTTCAGTGGCGACCACATACCAGGAGCAACTGGAAAAGGCGGGCGTCATATTCTGCTCCATGAGCGAGGCGATCCAGAACCACCCTGACCTGGTGCAGAAATACCTGGGCTCGGTGGTCCCGTACGCGGACAACTTTTACGCGACACTGAACTCGGCCGTGTTCTCGGACGGCTCGTTTGCCTACATCCCGCCGGGAGTGCGGTGTCCGATCGAGTTGATGACCTACTTCCGCATCAACCAGGCTGACAGTGGGCAGTTTGAAAGGACGTTGATCGTCGCGGACGAAGGCGCCTACGTGAGCTACCTGGAGGGCTGCACGGCCCCGATGAGGAAATCGACCCAGCTGCATGCCGCGGTGGTGGAACTGGTCGCGCTGGAAGGCGCGGAGATCAAGTACAGCACGCTGCAGAACTGGTATCCGGGAGACAAGGACGGCCAGGGAGGCGTGTACAACTTTGTCACCAAGCGGGGCAAGTGCGCCGGGAACGACTCCAAGATCTCCTGGACGCAGGTGGAGACCGGGTCTGCCATCACGTGGAAGTACCCCAGCGTGATATTGCAAGGTGACAACTCGGTTGGGGAATTTTACTCCGTGGCGCTGGTGAACAACTGGCAGCAGGCCGACACGGGCACCAAGATGATCCATGTGGGGAAAAACACCCGCAGCACCATCGTCGCGAAGGGAATTTCAGCAGGCCAGGGGCAGCAGACGTACCGGGGCCTGGTGAAGATCAACCCCAGCGCCCAAGGCGCCAAGAATTTCACGCAGTGCGACTCCCTGCTGGTGGGGGACAAGTGCGGCGCGCACACGGTTCCTTACATAGAGGTCAAGAATCAGACGGCGCAGATGGAGCATGAAGCAACCACGTCGAAAGTTTCCGACGACCAACTGTTTTACCTGCAGCAGCGCGGGATCGGCGTTGAGGATGCTCATTTCATGATCATCAACGGGTTCTGCCGGGGGATCTTCCAAGAGCTGCCTTTCGAGTTCGCGATGGAAGCCTCGCAACTGCTGAAGGTGAGCCTGGAAGGGACGGTAGGCTAAATCGATCCGATTTCGTCCATCGAATACAGGATGATTCAAGGGAACCAAATGACCGCTACTCACGCAAACAATTCTCCGATCCTCGAAGTGCGAGACCTGCATGTTTCCATAGACGAGCAGGACATTCTGCGCGGCGTGGACCTGACAGTCCGACCGGGCGAGGTTCACGCGATCATGGGTCCGAACGGCTCGGGCAAAAGCACGTTGGCGAATACGCTGGCGGGACGGCCTGAGTACACGGTCACGTGCGGGCAGGCGATCTACAAGGGCGTGGACCTGCTCGAAATGGAACCTGAAGATCGCGCTCGGGAAGGAGTTTTCCTGGCCTTTCAATACCCGGTGGAACTGCCGGGCGTGCGAGCCTGGCAGTTTCTCAAGGCAGCCGTGGACGCCAAGCGGGTCCACGAGGGCGAGGAGGAAATGGGAGCTCGGGAGTTCGACCGGTTGCTGCGGGACAAAGTGGCAGAGGTTGAGATTGACCCGGAGCTGGTGAGGCGGTCGGTGAACGAGGGTTTTTCCGGGGGCGAAAAAAAGCGCAACGAAGTTCTTCAGATGGCGCTTCTGGAACCGACGCTCGCGTTGCTTGACGAGACCGATTCGGGTCTGGATATCGACGCGCTGCGGATCGTGGCTGACGGAGTGAACAGACTGCGGCGGCCGGACAACGCGACCGTGGTGGTTACGCACTACCAGCGCATCCTGAACTACATCAGCCCGGATTACGTGCACGTCCTGGTGGACGGACGAATTGTCAGGAGCGGCGGGCCGGAACTCGCGGAGCAGCTGGAAGCGCAGGGGTACGACTGGGTCCGCGAAGAAGCGGGCGTCGGGATTGAATAGCGCGGAACTTGCCGGATCCGGTGTGGGCCTGCGCTCGATGTACTCTGCCCGCGAGGGCTTAGTTGATCCGGCGTAGGCGACGTCAATCAGAGATCAATCCAACTTGGAGGCGAGTCCAACGACTCCCCAAAACACGACACCGAAAACAAACCGTTTTCCTGTAGTGATGCCCAGCGGGCAGGGCAGCCCGTGATTGATGCGAACAACGAAAGCCAAGAGGAACCAACCAGGCCGGAATCAATGACGACAACCACCGCCACGTCGATCGTCGACACCTACCCGCACTACATCGCCGCATTCGAGACTCAAGATCCGAATGGGCTCCTGTGTATTCGAGAGTCCCGGCAACGAGGTTGGGATGCGTTCCTGAAGATTGGATTGCCCACGGCCCGCAGGGGAAACGAGCCGTGGAAATATACCAACGTGGCTCCAATAGCCAGAGAGGCGTTCGGCTACGCCGGTGGTCTGGCCACTGGAAACTCCGGAATCACCGCCGAGCAGCTGATGCAGAGCGTGCCCTGGCAGGACGATTGGACCACGCTGGTGGTGGTCGATGGCGTGTATGCGCCTGAACTCTCCAAAATGGACACGAATGCCTGGAAGGATGCTGGGACGATCATCGCGGCTTTGCCGGATGCGATTCAAGCTGACGCCGAGCTCGGCGAATCGTTGCTGGGACGGCTTGCGGACGTGGACGAGGACGGATTCACCGCGCTGAACACGTCGTTTGTGCGCGACGGGGTGGGTATTTCCGTGCCACCCGGTGGCGATGCCGGAGTAGTCCACGTGGTTTATCTGACCACCGGACGTGAACAGCCGCGCGGGACATACCCGAGGACGTTGATCAGCGCAGGGGCGAACTCGAAAGCCACGGTGATCGAGACTTTCGCAGGACCTGAGGGTACGCGCTACTTAACCGACGCGGTTATGGAAGCGTACGTTCGGGAAGGAGCCCAGGTAGAGCATTATCGCCTGCTTTTTGAAGGCGGCGACGGCTATCATGTGGGCATCAGCAGAGTGGAACAGGAAAAGGATTCCCGATTCTCTTCGGTGGCGATAGCCGACGGTTCAGCGTTGGGCCGGAACGATTTTGGAGTGCGGTTGGGTGGCACGGGAGCAGAGTGCGTGCTGAACGGTCTGTACCTGACGAAAGACAGCCAACACATCGACAACTACATCAACATTGACCATGCCGAGCCGCATGGCACCAGCCGACTGTTTTACAAAGGCATCCTGGACGGCCAGTCACGCGCCGTGTTCGGTGGCAACGTGACCGTGCGCAAGGATGCCCAGAAAACGGACGCTCAACAGACCGACAAGAACCTGCTGCTGTCGGCAGATGCCGAGGTCGACAGCAAACCCAGCCTGCTGATTTTCGCTGATGACGTGAAATGCGGGCACGGGGCGACCGCCGGGCACATTGACGCCGACACCGTTTTTTACATGCGCAGCCGGGGACTCGACCTGCCCACTGCCAGCAAGATTCTGATCCATGCCTTCGCCAGCGAGATTATCGACACCGTGGAACTGGAGGCGTTGCGGGAATACCTGGACGCCCGATTCCAGGACGCGATACCGGATGCCGACCTTTCCCTGACCATCGGAGGTCGATAGTGACCACCCGTTCCAGAGGTCCCAACGCCGATGTCGGACTCCGGGCCGACGGATTGTCGGCTATCGACCCGAACAAGCTGCGGGATGATTTTCCTATCCTGCACCAAGAGGTCAACGGGCGCCCGTTGGTGTACCTTGACAACGCGGCGACGACGCAGAAACCCCGAGCGGTGATCGATGCGATCAGCAATTACTACCTTTTGAACAACGCGAATGTGCACCGGGGAGTGCATACGCTGAGCCAGCGGGCGACCGACGACTACGAGGCAGCGCGGGAGTCCGTGCGGAGGTTCATCAACGCGCCATCGGCGGACGAGGTGATATACGTCAGGGGCACGACCGAGGGGTTGAACCTGGTTGCCAGCAGCTACGGGCGGAAATATTTCAGCGCCGGCGACGAGGTGATCATCACCGGCATGGAGCACCACTCGAACATCGTTCCGTGGCAGATATTGGGGAAAGAGATCGGCATCAAACTCAGGGTGGTTCCCTTCAACGATGATGGCGAACTGCTCATGGATGAGTTCGAGTCCATCCTGAACGACCGGACGCGCATGGTTTCGGTGGTCCACCAGTCGAACGCGCTAGGGACCATCAACCCCATCAACGCGATAGTGGAGCTCGCCCACGCTCGTGGCGTACCAGTGATGGTGGACGCCGCACAATCCGTTCCGCACATGCCGGTAGACGTCCAGGGATTGGGCGCCGATTTCCTGGCATTTTCGGGCCACAAGTTGTACGGACCGACCGGGATTGGAGCGCTGTGGGGCCGAGCCGAATTGTTGAACGACATGCCTCCGTACCAGTCGGGCGGAGAGATGATCCGATCGGTGACTTTTGAGGAGACGATCTACAACACGTTGCCCCACAAGTTCGAGGCAGGCACGCCGGATATCGCCGGAGCGATTGGACTGGGCGCCGCGATTGAATATCTCGAATCGATCGGGATGGAGCGGATTGCTGCCTACGAGCAGGCGCTGCTGAAATACGGGGAAGAACGGCTACGCGGGATCGAGGGAGTGCGGTTGATTGGGTCGGCGCAAGAGAAAGGCGGGATCCTCTCGTTCTACATGGATGCGGCGCACCCGCACGACATCGGGACGATCCTGGACGCTCAAGGCATAGCGGTGCGCACCGGTCATCACTGCGCCCAACCGGTGATGGCGCGCTATGGCATCCCCGCCACGGTGCGGGCGTCGCTGGCGTTCTACAATAATACTGACGACATTGACGCACTAGTCAAAGCGATTGATCGAGTGATTGAGGTGTTCGGGTAATGGCTTCGGATCTGAGCGATCTTTACCAGGAAATTCTACTGGAGCACAACCGGAGGCCGCGTAATTTCCGTACGATCGACGACGCGACACATCATGCGGACGGATTCAACCCGCTGTGTGGGGACCAGATCTCGCTGCAGCTGAAAGTGGGCACCGAAAAGGTTGACGACGCAGCTTTCCAGGGGCACGGGTGTGCAATCAGCAGGGCGTCCGCATCGCTGTTGACGCAAGCGGTGAAGGGGTCCACGGCGGACAAGGCGATGGCAATGTTCGAGGAGTTTCATCGGATGTTGACCGAGCCGAACGCGGACCTTGATCTCGACCTGCTTGGTGACCTGGAGATGCTGGCCGGCGTGATCGCATATCCGACACGGATCAAATGCGCCATCCTGGCGTGGCACACGCTGAAAGCCGCCATGGACGGCGAGGCAGTGGCGACCACCGAGTAGAGTCCGGCGGGTTCCCCGCCAACGGCCGGCGAGTCCACGAGGGACCATGGCACAATTGCCAGACAACCCCGACGCGCTGTATGGCGACGTCATCATGGACCACTACCGGAGCCCGAGGCACCGAACGAGACTGGAGCATCCCGACGCGGAGGCCGAGGAGTTCAACCCCTTCTGCGGCGACCGGGCCAACTTGCAGTTGCAACTTGACGGCCACGGCGGCTGTCGGGCAGTGATCGCCGGAGTCAGCGCGGTGGCCGAAGGGTGCAGCATAATCCAGGCATCGGCTTCGCTCCTAGCGGATGGGGTTCAGGGTCGCACGGTGGACGAGGCGAGCGATCTATCCCAACTGTTCCGGGACCTGATGCAAGGAAAGCCATTGCCGCCCGTGGCGCTGGACGAACTGGGCGAACTCGGGGCGCTGGAGGTGGTGCGGCAGTACCCGGTGCGAATCAAGTGCGCGCTTTTGCCCTGGGTTGCCCTGGAGGAGGGCCTGCGCCGCCTGAGTTCCGGGTGAGAGGGTCGGGCTAGTTGGAGGCGGGCGGTTGGGACGCCGGGGCCTCGGACAGAATTTCCAGCAGTCGGTAGCCGAATTTGGAGGTCTCCGGCGGCGGCATGGGGATGCCGGGCATCAGATCGTATTTCTCGACGCGCAGGCGATATTCGTAGCCGTGGGCGCGCGGGAAGTCCTCGATCTGTCCGTAGAACGGCTGGCCGTTCACCACGATGCACGCGGCGGTGACTGGCGCGTTCTCGTAGCATTGGACTCGCCACGGGCCGACGTCGATCTCTTCAACCTCGCCGACCGCCGGGGTTTCGGACAGCACCTCCATCAGATGATGAGCGCCGTCGTCGAAGCTCTCATACCGGATGCGGTAATCGAAACCGGCTCGATATTCAAAACCGGCTACGGATCCGGGGAAAGGCGCGCCGTCGAGCAGCAGGCACAGCTGGTCTGATTTTGGGCAATTGACACGGGCGGGGGCTACGGAGGCCTCGTGGATCGTGCCCATGGCGCGGGTTTTGGAGATTATTTCCAACAGCCGGTAGCCATAACGTCCGGCGTCCTGGGGAGGCTCAGCCTGCCCGGGGAACGCGTCGTAGCGCTGGATTCGCAGGTGGTACCGGTAGCCGGGCTCGTGGGTGAAACCGTCGATCTCGTCGTAGAAGAATTGTCCATCCACGATGAGGCACATGCGGCGGAAAGGCCCGTAACACTCCTTGCGGGCGGGCCCCACCGTGATTTCCAGAGTTTGTGAGGATCCCGCGTGGGGCGGGTCCGGCTCGGGTGGCGGCTCAGGAGGAGGACTCTCGCACCCGAGGATTGTGAGCAGGCTCACCAACAGGATCGAGAGGAACACCGCTTTCACGAACTTGGTCCAGGCGATGGCGCGCCCGGGCTCACTTGCCCTGGAGTCCGCGGAGGTAAGCGACGTGGCCGACGTGCTGGTACATTTCGCCGATGATCTGCCGGAACATTGCGCCGAGAGACATTTCGGGGCGGCGCTCCCGGGGCACAGTTTCCATGTCGTCCGGGGTCAGGGTGTTGAGGTAGGCCAGGGTGCTCTGGCGTACCGCCGCTCGGTACTGGAGGAATTGGTCCAAATCGTAGCCTGGGAAATTATTGACCTGATCGGCGGTGTGGCCGAAGCCGTTGTCGCGGGTGGGCATGCCGAATTTCTCGTGCCAGCCACCGGACTCCCAGAGTTCGGTACCGAACTGGGCGAAGAACTGGATCCACATATCCTCGACGCGGACCATGTGCCACAGGATCCAGCCGATGGAGTTTGCGCCAGGGGCTGGCTGCCAGGCCAATTCGTCGGGCGTGAGGCCGTCGAGGGCTTCCAGCAGGAACCCGGATTCTTTATCGAGGGCATCGGTGATGAATTCGTTGAGCGTCACGGTGGCCGGTCTCCGTCTGGTTTGAGTTGGCAGGAAAGGACTGGGTGATGCTATGCAGGGGTACCGGTGGCGATGGGCGAGGCCGCGGGACGGGCGCCCATCTCGCGGTCGAGGAGCAGCAAGGCGTCGCTGCGGCCTTTGACCATGTCCAGGGCCGCGATGACATCGCGGGCGGTTTTCTCCTCTTCCACCTGCTCGGATACGAACCATTGGAGCATGATCTGGGAGGCGTAGTCGTTGGCTTTGACGGCAACGCCGTACAGGTCGTTGATGAGCTGGGAGACGTGCTGCTCGTGAGCGAGGGTCTGACGCATCACGTCTTCGACCGAATCAAACTCCACCGGGGGTTGATTGATGGGCAGCAAGGTGACGCGACCGTCGCGGTCTTCCAGGTAACTGACCAGCTTCATGGCGTGGGTGTACTCTTCCTGGCTCTGGATGCGCATCCAATGGGCAAAGCCGGGCATGTCGATGGACTCGCAGTAGGTGGACATCGAAAGGTACAGGTATGAGGCGTAGATTTCAGAGTTGATGTGCTGATTGATAGCATTCTGGAGGGTGTGATCGATGGGCATTTCGGTACTCCCGGCAATGTTGCCATTCCTGGGTTTGGTATGGCGCGTTTCGCGCTTGGGCGCGATTCACATGGTGATCAGTCGTGCAGGAACCCCAAGACGCTGTCGAAGAAGGCGTCGGGCCGTTCCAGCTGAGGTATGTGGCCGCACTGGGGAATGACGGTCAGAGTGGCGTTGGGCAGCAGATCGCGGAAAGCCTCGCCGTACTCCTGGGGAATGACCTGGTCGGAGTCGCCCCACACGATCAAGGTGGGCATGGTGATTCGATGGGCGCGCTTGGTGAGGCCGCGCTCGGGGATGGGCCAGGTGAATTTGGCGACGGACTGGAGGGTCTGGATGCGACTCAAGGTGTGTTCCAAACGCTCTTCGGGTTCGGTGGGTTGCGCAACATAGGCGTGGGCAAGATCGCTTTCCGGATCGTGCCACAACATCCGGCGGCGTTCGTCGGGCGTGAGGATGAAAAAGTCGGCCACTGGTGTGTGCTCAAGCCAGAGGCCGAGGGAGTTGACCAGGACGAGGCGGGATATGCGGTCGGGCCTGTGGGCAGCCAGTTCGGCGGCACAGAATCCGCCGTAGGAATGACCAACTAAATGGCAGCGCTGGATGCCGAGGGCATCAAGGAACTCTTCGAAGAACTGGACCAGGTCCCACAGGTCGTCGATGTGATTCAAGCCGGTGGATTGGGATACGCCCGGATGGGCGGGGGCATAGACGTGGTAATCCTGCGCGAGGCGATCGAGGAAATCGGGCCAACCCACGTAACCACCGGCACCGTGCAGGTATATGAGGGGATCGCCAGAGCCACCCTGCGCGACCTGGACATTGAACATGCCGTTGCGAACGGGAACCATTCGCTCAGTGTGGGATACCATGTGCGGATCACCTCGGACGGGCAAAAGAATCAGACCGGGAGGCCGCAACGGCGCGTGATCCCCGGCCTGTGTCAAGATAAAGGATACCACAAGCACACATCAGCCCGGACGGCCGAGCGGGACCCGGATGGGATACACGCGCACGCCCAGCATAATCCGGGGGCGTCAAAACCGAGCGGAGACGTATGCCATCCCAATGGCGGCCCGGACCGGCGCGTTGGTCAAGAGCGATCGTGTGCGGGCACGCATTGGGTTTCCGGTGGGGCGGGTTTGAAACCCGCCCCTACTACGGGTTTTTGTGGATGGTGGGTTGTTGTTCGGCGGTTGGCTCCTTTGGTGGTTGGGGGTTTGTTGTGGTTTGCCGGATTTTGGTGTCTGCCAGAGGTGATGTTTCGATGGTCGCTGTCAGCCCCACGGCCGGGGGTTTACGCATGGAGTTTTGACCACTGTGAGTTTGGCGGAGGGCGCATGAGCCGGGAGGAGT
>JAJDXU010000360.1 GCA_022823105.1 Dehalococcoidia bacterium | reverse complement strand
TCCGTACCATATTACCCAGCGCCCCAATTCCCAACCCACCACCCGTGCCCGTGACAGCCGAGCCAATGCCCACCTTCCCAACGCCGCGAACCGCGCTCCCCCAAAACCGCCCACCTGACCGCCAATACCATAAAAACGCCGCCAAAACCCTGCCATCGGCCCCCAATTAGCCCCACCGCCCGCCCAATGCCCTGCTTGAATTAGCGAAAATGAGAGGAAATGAGCGGGAAATCGGCTTTTCCGTCCTTTCACCGCGCAATTGCCAGCGGGTGCGCGTGAGAACGGTTCCCTGCATTGACGTTGTTTCCTGGAAAACACTCCCCACATCCCGTGCCCCGGCCGTCCAGATTGCGGCCCGACGATAACAGTGAGGAAAAGCGGCAAATCTGGCGAAATGATCGAATGACCCTGGCGATTCCCCGCCCGGTTACAATGCGGTTATGCTAAAATCTCTAGTCAATTGGCTGTGGTGAGTTGAGGAGGGGTAACCTTGCCCGAGCGAATTTTCATCGGCGTCGCTTGGCCTTACGCCAACGGCCCTCTGCACATGGGACACATCGCCGGCTGCTATTTGGCCGCCGATATTTTTGCTCGTTATCACCGCATGAAGGGCAACGATGTGCTCATGGTGTCCGGTTCCGACGCCCACGGCACCCCGATCACCATCAGGGCGGACCAGGAAGGCGTCGAGCCCGACGTGATCCTGGAACGCTATCACTCCCAGTTCCTCGACACGTGGGATCGTTTGGGCATCTCGTTTGACCTGTTCACGACCACGCACACCGACAACCATCAACGGGTCGTGCAGGACATTTTTCGGCGCCTGCAGGAGCAGGGTTACATCTATGCCGATACCATGCTCTTGGCCCATTGCGCCGGCTGCACCCGATTCCTCCCGGACCGGTACGTCGAAGGGATCTGCCCTCATTGCCGCAACGAACGCGCTCGTGGCGACCAGTGCGACAACTGCGGCCACACGCTGGATCCCATAGAGTTGGTGGAGCCGCGTTGCAATATCTGCGGCCAGACCCCCGACTTCCGCGATTCCGAGCATTTCTTCCTGCGCCTGTCCGCGTTCGAGCAGGACCTGCTGAATTGGATCGGCGACAAGGATTACTGGCGGCCCAACGTCGCCAACTCCACCCGCGGATTCTTGCAGGGAGGCCTGAAAGACCGCGCCATTACTCGCGACCTCACCTGGGGCGTGCCTTTGCCCATCGACGGTTACGACGAAAAGCGCATCTATGTGTGGTTCGAGGCCGTCATCGGATACCTGTCCGCTGCTGTCGAATGGGCAGAGAACAACGGGACACCATCGGCCTGGGAAGATTTCTGGAAGGACGAGGACACCCGCGCCTACTATTTCATCGGCAAGGACAACATACCTTTCCACAGCATCATCTGGCCCGCGATGATCATGGGATATGGAGGCCTGAACCTTCCCTACGACGTGCCGGCCAACGAATTCCTCAGCCTTGAAAGTAGAAAGTTCTCCACCAGCCAGAACTGGGCCGTTTGGGTCCCGGACTACCTCGACCGGTATGATCCCGATCCCCTGCGGTACCTCCTCTCCATCAATATGCCCGAGTCCGGCGACACCGACTTCAGTTGGAGCGAGTTTGTACGCCGCAACAACGACGAGCTCGTCGCCACCTACGGCAATCTCGTCAACCGGGTTCTGAGGTTCACCTACCGCAACTTCGATGGTCAGGTGCCGGTCGACGCCGCGCCGCCTGAAGATGCCGAGATTGCGCTGCTTGCTTCCGCTCGCCAGGCCATGGCCGACGTTGACGACGCGTTGGCCCACACCCGTTTCAGGGCCGGTATCAGTCGTGCTTTCGCTCTCGCGCAGGAAACCAACCGCTACCTGGACACCAGGGCGCCCTGGCAATCCATAAAGACCGACCGCGCCGACGCCGCAAGGGCGCTGGGCACGGCGATACAGGTGTTGAACTGTCTCAAAGTGGTGCTAGCTCCCTACCTGCCCTTCACCAGCCAGAAGCTCCATGAGTTCCTGGGTTTCGATGGCGAAGTGTCCTCAGAACCCTGGGACTTTGACAACCTTGTCGGCCAAATCAGGCCGGGCGGGACGCTGCGAAACCCCTCCGCTCTGTATGCCAAGCTCGATACCGCGGTAGCGGAGCAGGAAGCCGAGCAACTCGGCGTCCCCGCCTGATCTCTGCTACCCGATAGGCTCCGCGCAGTGGTCACCGGGCTGGATTTGAAAACCGTCTCCATCTACGCCCCGGTGGCGGACCAGTTGGCCCAGGTGGAGGGCCAGTTGCGTCAGCTTTGCCAGACGGACATCGCCGACCTCGATCCGCTCCTGGATTACGCGCTGCGTTCCGGCGGCAAGCGCGTTCGCCCCGCTCTAACCCTGCTGGCTGCGGAGTTCCATCCACACGATCCGAGCCGTTCGCAGATCATGGCCGCAGCCGTTGAGTTGCTCCACCTTGCCACGCTCATCCACGACGACACGGTCGACAACGCCGGAATGCGGCGGGGCAAACCCACCATCAACAAGCTTTACGGCAATCACGTGGCCGTGTTGCTGGGCGACTACCTGTTCGCCACCTCCGCGACTTTCGTGTGCGACACCGGCGTGGTCAGGGTGATCCGGCGGTTTTCGGAAACGATCATGGAGTTGGCCAGCGGGCAGTTGATCGAGTTTTTCACCACCTTCGATTCTCAAAAGGCCCGCAAGCTCTACAACGAGCGAATCTACCGCAAAACCGCGTCATTGTTCTGCACGTCTGCGGAGTCGGGAGCGATTCTGGGCAACGCGTCCGAAGACGAAGTGCGAGCGCTGCGCGCATACGGCCACAACATCGGCATGGCGTTCCAAATCGTTGACGACCTGCTCGACGTGCAGGGCGACGCCGCCGAGATCGGCAAGCCCGTCGGAAACGATCTTCTGCAGGGCGTACTCACGTTGCCCAGCATCATGCTCATGGAGCGTTACCCCGACGACCAGCCCATCGAGGCTTTGTTCAGAGCCATCAAAACCGGGGACGGCGACGTGGAGGACCTCCTCGAAAGGTCGTTGACGATGATCAACGATTCCGACATCATTCCGGACTGTTTCACTACCATACGCGACTACTGCTCGGTAGCCGCCGCCGCCCTGGACGCACTCGCCGACTGCCCGTCTCGCCGCTCCCTGCTCCACATGGTGGACTACATCCGCGAACGCACTCGGTAGCATCGTTCAGTAGATGGCCTGTCAAAGGTGACTTCGGTATGACAATTCAGCCTACACTTGAACCTTCTCGGGGGGACTCATATTCAGACCATAACCCGACACATATCGAGTATGTGCTGATACGAGGCTTTCGTTCCTTGGCGGACGTGGAGTTGACCGAGCTGCCGATGGCAACCGTCCTGATTGGCGCCAACGGTTCAGGCAAGTCCAATTTCATTCGTTTCTTCGAGATGATGAGTTGGATGCTGCGTTCGAGACGGTTGGGGGAGTTCGTGGAGAGCCACGGTAGAGCAGATGACCAGTTGTTCGGCGGGAATCGGGTTACCCCACGCATGGAATCTGAAATCAGATTGCGTACCGATGCCGGTAGGAACGACTATCGGTTTGCCCTCGCTTTTGCTCACCCGGACCGGTTCTTCTTCAGCGAAGAGAGTTTCAGGTTCAACGACAGGTCTTTTCCGACCGAAGCACCGTGGCAATACCTCGATGCAGGGCATCGAGAAGCTAGGATTGTGGAAATTGCTCAATCTGCTGAATATCAGGGTGTCAATGCGCAGACTGCCTCTGTAATAGTAAGGCTACTCCGTAACTGCGCCGTTTATCAATTTCATGATACTTCGAACGTTTCCAATTTCAAGAATACGTGGGACGTGAGCGACAACAATCAACTGCGCAGTCACGGCGGCAATCTTGCCGCGGTACTCTACCGACTGGAACATCAAGACGTCCGTCGCTACGAGTTCATTTGTCGCCAAATCGGCCGGATACTTCCCGGCTTCGACCGCTTTGACATTGAGGAAAATTACAACAAGGTTGAGTTGCGATGGAAAGCCAGATGGATGGACAAGACGTTTGGGGCGCACCTAACTTCCGACGGTTCGCTGAGGTTCTTTGCTTTGGTGACGCTTCTCAATCTCCCATCGGAGATGCTGCCCGACGTCATATTGCTGGACGAACCCGAACTTGGTTTGCATCCGGCGGCCGTTAGCTTGGTTGGTGGGATGATCAACTCCCTCGCTACCGAACGGCAAGTCATTGTGGCAACTCAATCCCCGCTATTGGTTGACGCATTCGACTTGGAACAGATTTTTGTACTGGACTTGCAAGAGGGTCGTACCCATTTCAGGAAGCTTAACGCGGAAGAGTATCAAGTCTGGCTTGACGACGGCTTTTCTCCCGGAGAACTCTGGCAGAAAAACCTGCTCGGGGGACGGCCATGAAACGTCTAGCCGTTTCGGTAGAAGGCGAGACAGAAGAGAATTTTGTCAATGGCGTTCTTTCTCCGCTGCTCCGAGACAAAGGCATGATGGTTGAGCCTGTTTTGCTAAAGGGTAACGTGACCGTGTCCCGGCTCGGTGGGGAAATGGCTAGGTTGTTGCATAATCGCGACTTTGTCACATCGCTGGTCGATTTGTACGGATTCGGGGATAAGCAACACGCCGAAACGTGTACACAATTAGAGGCTCGTATAACTACTGCAGTTCGTGCTAACACTCGAATTGGTTACGACCCGAATCGAGTGGTCCCTTACGTTCAGCAATATGAATTCGAGGCTTTGCTGTTCGCTGATGTAAGTGCGTTCTCTGTCCTACCGTTCGCATCGGACAGGTCGGTCCAGGATCTCAGGGAAATACGCGGTCAGTTTTCAACCCCGGAGGACATCGACGATAGCCCTGATACCGCTCCGAGTAAACGAATTGAACGAGTGGTACGCAGATATAACAAGCCCCGTGATGGCTACTTGGTAGCCGAGGAAATTGGTATGGCTAAAATCCGCGCCGAGTGTCCACGATTCAACGATTGGGTGACGCGCCTCGAATCGTGGGGGAATGCGGCTATATTGGCGTAGCGTTCCGCGTATCGAAATGGAGTGCTGTGGTGTCAGTTGATCGATTCAGTTTTGTCTATCAGATTCCGTCCCGCCACACCACCTGCCCACCGGTTATCGTCAGCGCCGCTCTGACCTGCGGCAGTTCTCGCAGGGGAATCGCAATCGGGTCGGGAGCAACGACGGCCAGATCAGCGGGTTGACCGGCCTCGATGCGATTCTGCCCGATATGTTTTGCCAGCGCGGAATCCATCGACGGCAACCCGGTCCCGCCCAGGAGATTTCCGCTGGCAGTGCGCCGGGTGATAGCCGCCGCCATGGCGGCCCACGGGTTGGGATCAACCACGGGAGCGTCGGAGCCGAGAGCCGTGCGCACGCCCAACCCGCTCAGAGCGCCGGCGGGATACAGATGCGGCAGCAATTCGCTCGATACTGTCTGCCGGTACCGCTCGCCGTCGTAATGCAGGAAGCCCGTATTCAGCACCACCTTGGCGCCCGATGCGGCCACCAATTCCGCCACGTCCGGAGGGCATTCTGCGCAATGTTCTATCCGGTCCACTCCGACCGGCGCAGGATTCTCTGACAGCGCCGCCGCCGACGCAACGATTGCTTCCCGTTCCACGGCGTGTATCGCGACCGGGAATCCCGCATCATGTGCGCGCTTCACCGCACATGCCAGCATTTCAAAATCAGGATGCAGGCCGCCTGATGTAGCGGTCAACATAATCTTCGCGTGGCCAAGCGTCAGCATCCCATTGGCCTCGGCGTCCCCATAGCGCAACCCTTGGCCTTGGAACTCGCTCAGCCGGCCGGCGCCCGCCATCATGGTAACCCTCAAGGGGAGCGTGCCGTCTGAAACCAGCGACCGGAACACCTGCCACCGATCCGTTCCGTTGTTCGCGCCGGCGTCTGTAAACCCGGTGATCCCGTACTTGAGCAGATCTTGCACCACGTCGCGGATGGCTTGGCTGAAGTCCCCGGCCTCAATCCGTGAGCCTGCTTTGTCTCGCAGCCAACCCTCCATGTCCAGCAACAGGCCGGTCGCCTCCCCCCGCGCATCACGGACGATGGCTCCACCGGGCGGGTCTTCGGTGTCCCGCTCGATTCCAACTGCTGCCAGGCCGGCGGTGTTGAGCACGGCGGCGTGGCCGGACCTGTGCTCCACCCGAACCGGAATGTCCCGCGACACCGCATCCAGGTCGTGTCGGGTCAGGTGCCTGCCCAGACCGACGGGAGAATCGTCGTAACCGCGCCCGCGTATCCAATCACCAGATCCGGACGCCGTTGCCCGCAACGTTTCGATCAATGTTTCGATTGTTGGAGTCGTCGAGGGCCGACAGTCCACCGTATTTCGTGCGGACGCTGCCGCGAATAGGTGAATGTGTTCGTCCACGATTCCGGGAATCAACGTGAGGCCCTCGCAATCGATTGCCTCGGTGCGCGGGCCGGCCCTGCGCGTTACATCGATGTCCCGACCCGTCTCCGCGATGAACCCGCTGGTTATGGCCGCGGCGGTAACGCCGGCCCGTGCCCCATAAACCCGGACGTTCCTCAGGATGATGTCGGGCGCTCTAGTCATGATTGTGAGGGGCGTCGAATGGGTTGGTTCCGCGGCCCCGGTGCTATAATCGGCCCCGCTCAATGTACCAGATCAACGAACCCCGGATGTCAGGAGGGAGTAATGCCGGAACTGGAAATCATTATGGGGGGTTACTCAATCAACACCGACCAGACCCGGTTGGGCCTGTGTACCGTTACGCTGATCCGCGGCGAGGTGCTGTCAATAGTGGACGTGGCCCATTTCGGTCGTCGCAATATGCTCGTTGACCAACTGGAGGCCAACGGCATATCCACCGATGACATCGGACGGGTGATCCTGACCCATGCACACTGGGACCATTCCCAGAACACCGACCTGTTCCCCAACGCGGAGATCGTGATCCACGCCGACGAGCTTGAATACAGCCGGAACCCGCGCCCCGGCGACCTTGCAACCGCCCGCTACTTCGCCAACACCCTGCTCGATCAGAACGTCCGCACCATCAGCGGGGAAACGGAACTGGAGCCCGGCGTGCGGCTCATCGAGACTCCCGGACACACCAAGGGACACGTCAGCGTCGTTGTGGACACCGCCGGCGGAACGGTATGCGTGGGGGGAGACGCCATGTCAGATGCGGGTGCCATCGGTCGCGGCACACCGGCCATCGTGTTCTGGAGCGAAGCCGACGCTCGTGCCAGCATCCAGAAGATCGTCGCCGCCGCCAACACCATCTATCCGGGACATGACCGTCCTTTCCGGGTCGAAGCCGACGGCGGCATCACGTACCTGGCTGACTCGCCCACCCTGGAGGTCAGCGGCGTGCTGCATTACGCCAGCGGAGCGTTTACCGTCAACATCGGCCGCGCCGAACATCCTGGTACCACCGTGATGCCCAGCGCCATCGACTATCAGGGCGGTGGACACAATCATCCCGGGCACTGCTGACGCCATGCGCGCGGTGATATTCGATTGGGACCTGACCCTTTGGGACAGTTGGGGCATCCACCTTCGCTTGATGGAAAACACGGCCGCCGAACTCGGTATGGCCGTGCCGTCGCCCGAGGACGTTGCCGCCGAATTTCACCGCCCGTTCCGCCAGCATCTGCTCTGGTTTTTCGGCACCCGGCCTGATGCGGAGGATGAGCTCGACAGGATACTCAAGAGTTATCTGTCCAAATACGACGGCATCTTGAATTTCCGCAACTACCTGTTCCCGGGCGTAGCCAGCCTCTTGCCCGCCTTGAAACGGCGGGGATTCAAGATAGGAATACTGTCCGACAAGATTCCTGAATTCGGGCACGCAGAGCTGGAGAGGTCAGGATTGGGCGGTTTTGTCGATCATGCCAATTTCAAGACTGACGCCCGACCCTACAAACCCGCGCCCGACGGGCTCCGCGCCGTGCTCAACGGATTGGCGGTTGATCCTCAGGACGCCATGTATGTGGGCGACGGCCCTCAGGACGTAGCGTGTGCCCGCACTGTTGGCGCTGCGTCCGGAGCGGCGTTGTGGTCGGCGATTGACCGCGATGCCACCCTAGAGCAGGGCCCAACTTACCGATTGCATCGCCCCCACCAGGTCATGGCCGTGGTCGCCGAGACTGCGGTAGGGGGCCCGGATCCTTGGGTCCGGCATCTGCCA
>JAJDXU010000207.1 GCA_022823105.1 Dehalococcoidia bacterium | reverse complement strand
ACCTCCTGCGGCGTGATCCGGTTGGGCAGCCAACCGTCGCCCCACGTCGCCACCCGATGCAGCACCCGCCGGGCCAACCCGCCCAGGATCACCGGCGGGTGCGGCTGCGTGATGGGTTTGGGGCTGCATTTCACCGCCGGGAAATCGTAGTATGTCCCGTGGAACTCAGCCTCGTCCTGCGTCCACAGCGTCTTCATCACGTCCACCGCTTCCCGGGTCTGCGTCCACCGGTGGTCGAAGTCGCCGCCGAAGATCTCGGTCTCCTCCCGGTTCCAGCCCGCGCCGATGCCAAACATGAACCGCCCGCCGCTGATCCGGTCCAGCGTGGCAATCTCCTTGGCCAGCATCAGCGGATTGCGCTCCGGCACCAGCGTGATGCCCGTCCCCAGCTTGATGGTGCTGGTCGCGCCCGACGCCCGCGCCAACGCGATGTACGGGTCGGCAAAGTGCGCGTACGTCCACGGGATCTCACCGCCCGACGGAAACTGGCTCGCGCTCTGCACCGGCAGAATCGGGTGCTCTGCGTACCAGATCGACTCAAACCCCAGCGATTCAGCCGTCCGCGCCATGAACGCCGGATCCAGCGTATAAGCGGGCAGCGGTATCGAAGTTCCAACTGACATAATGATCGCTCCTTTTCATGTCCAGTTAGCGGCGAGCGTTAAAACGGTCAAGATGCTGCGGCCAATCGAGAATTGCGCGGTCGCTGGTGATGAGCCGATGTGGTCGGCGCCCGATGGCCGTAGCAACGATGATCCGGTCAGCAGGGTCCCCGTGCATATTTTGTAAACTGCCAGCGCGAGCGGCGATTGTTCCGCTGACGAGTATTTCT
The DNA here is from genome assembly GCA_022823105.1 of Dehalococcoidia bacterium. Classification (GTDB taxonomy): domain Bacteria; phylum Chloroflexota; class Dehalococcoidia; order Lucifugimonadales; family UBA3495; genus Bin87. The sequence continues at coordinate 9,888 of JAJDXU010000207.1, read as the reverse complement.
TTGAATCCAATGGCCAACAGACGCCGCCTACATTGCTCGACTGTGCCGTTCACGGTAATCCGTCGCTTTTCTAACAGCATCGATATTTCCCAAATAGAAATGGTTGAGAATGCAGCTTCACCCCGATTTAGAGCGTCTCCGATCAGCAGTGTTGATTGTGGTCCTAACTCCGCGCTGGATTTAAGCAACCAAATGAGCGCATTTGTGTCAACTAATTCCAAATGGTTTCTCCTTCAGCGTCGGTCCCGAACGTTTACCATCGGGGCCGAGCGCTTGCTGATATCTAGTCATTTGTACAATTGGGTCCTTGCCGTCGAATATGATGACCTTGCCGTTTTGGCTTTGAGAGACGGCGACGACAATTTCATCCAATTGGGACGCGAATTCTTCGGTGTCCAGCGTCAGCAACTTGTGACGGTGCAAAACCGACACGTCAACTTTGCTCTGCTTTGGAGGCTCCGGAAGCACGTTGTCGTCCGGGGCAATGAACCAGGACGCCGGCATGGGCCCACCGAATTCCCAATCGTCATCCATTTGAATGTCGGGTTCCGTGTACCATTCAACCGGCATCGGCCCCTCAATGTCTCCTAGGATGTCTATATTTTTGAAAGCCCCATAGGCCACATTAGAAATTTCGACGTACCGCGTCAATTCCACCACCGGCTCATTATCATCGACGATGATGACAGGCGTGTCCCGTTGGGAGATTTCCTGAATCAACTCCCGACAACGCTCCTTGAACTGCTCCGGCCCCAACCGATACGTGGGTCCGAAGACAAAAAAGAAGAACATACTCACTCCCGTCAATCCAATCTAGCGCCGGTCAGCACTGAATATCGTCCTCCATGGTACCCGTTTTTGCACCAAGGAACGTGTCAGTCGTCCGCCGCCACCGCCGCCGGCGTCCGTACGATGGCATCGTAAACCTCGCCGCCCTGCGCCGCCAGCACGTCCACATCCTCCGCCAGCACGTACCCCGACTCCACGAGCGATTCTGCACACGCCCGCACCCGCGCGACGTATTCCTCCCGCGACCCGTACCGCTCCTCGATCGACGCCCGGGGATCTCCCGATGCCAACCGTTCTTCCCGCGTCGCCGCGAAAGGAATCGCGCATCCCACCACCGTGCCCCCCGGCGCCAGCGTCTGACCCGCGCCGCCGATGTCGGCGTGCCGCACGTTCCAGCCGGCATACGTCGCCAACGGCACTTCTATTGCCGGCAGCCGTATTCCTCCGACCTCATTCCCGTCGGCGTCCACGGCCGACACCACCATCGGATACGCATCGCCCACCGCCGGCGGAACCACGCTCGGAACCGCCCGGTCCAGCCCGAAGTCCAGCTTCCGGATCAATTTCTGGTGCGTCGGGAACTCCACGCCCGGCAGCGATCCGAACCATTCCGCCACATCCTCGGCCTTGACCGCGCTCCCGTCCGCATAATTGGGATACCCATTGGCCGGTGGGGCCTCGCCATGGGTAACCCATCGGTCCAGATGGTACAGCGCGGCCCGCATCAGCGGGCGGTAGTCCACGTAGTTCAACGCCTGCGTCCCCCGCGCTCCGGTGTCGGGGTTCGTGTCCGAAATCGGCAGGTTCGCCGGACCGTGCTGCGTCCCGCAGAACAGCCACGAGCGCACGTTGTCCGGCAACTCCACGTCCGACTTGCCGTCCGGCGTCATGTGCGCCAACGCGCCGTGTCCGCCCCAGTATTCCGACGACGTGTTGGTGTAGATCACCCTGGGCGCGCAACCCCGCCGAGTCACCTCAGCCAATATGCCATCGCCGCCGTCGGGGTCGATATCCATAAACGGCGGCAGGTTGTTCACGCTCCGGTTCGACAGGCTCGACGGCTGCCCGAACCGCACGTTGAACTCGCCCATCTTGCCGCCTGCCACGTTCGGCAGCATCCCGTCGAACACCACCAGCCCTGACTCGTCCCGGTTCAGTCCCAAATGGAGCATCTGCCGCAAAAACCGCCCGCTCTGGCTCCGCCCGTACGCATAGGCCCGGCCGATCGCGCCGGCCAGCGGATTCGCCGTGCCGTCGCCGTCAGACTTGCCATAACGCAGCCACGCCGCGATGTCCCGCGTCGCCAGCAGGCCCAGGCCCACCAGCGGCGCGTGCGATGTCTCGTACACCACCCGGTAAACCTTGCCCGCCCCGAACCCGCCGTCCATAGTGATGTGAGAGGCATCCGGCACCCGTCGCCCGTCAACCAAGCGGGCAAACGCCCACCGCTCCCGCGGAATCACCGTTTCTGCCCCGTCCTCATGGTCCTGCACCGTCAGGACCGATTCCCAGCTTTCCAGATGGTTCGTCGGATAGGGTTGGTGCTCCCGGTCCGACAGGAACTGCGTATCTGTATGCGCTATCGGCTGGAACGACACCACGATCTTGCCGGACACCGGCGATCCGTCGGCGTTCCGCGCGTTGGGCACGTTGCAGCGGAAAAGGCCCGGCGTGCCGGGAACATCATGCTGCCACCCGCACCAGACCAGGCTGTATCCGTGCCGCATCATGAACCCGTTGCCCGGGTGAGGGTCGGCGTTCGGCGGTCCGTCGGGCGCGCTGTTGATGTTCTTCAGCGCCAGTTCCTTGCCCCGGTTCACCACGTCCAGCAGAAGCCGGCCGTTCCCGTGGTCGTTGTCGACCGGTTTCACGATCCGGAAATCCGCCGAAAACTCCACCAGTCCGTCCCCGTTACGGGGCGCAAGCCCGATACCCGCGATCACGGCGTTATCGGAATGGTCCGGATCAACGGCAAAATGCGCCACGCCGTCGATCTGCTCGTACCGCCCCACTGCGCCAAAGGATTCACCGCCGGCAAACGGTTTCCGCGTCTTGATGTCCAACTTCGTCAACGCCATGTCAATTCACTCCGAGCATCCTGTTTTTCGTGTGCAACCATGTGGAACCGGACTCACAATACCGCGCTCGCGTCCACGTCCAGGTCCTCGGGCGCCTCCGCGCCCGTGTTGTCCCGCCACCACTGCCGGAACTCCTCCTCTCCCATGGAGTCGCGCAGCCGCGCCAGGTGCGCGCTCACCTGCACCAGCATCGGCAGTTGGTACTGCGTAACGAGCTGATACGTCCGCGCCACCCATTCCAGCGCGTCGGACAGGTTCCCCCGCTCCTCCTCCACCATGCCCAGCTGCCCGTAGGTTCGCGCCGCCCTGAGCACGTCGCGCGAGTTTTCGAAGGCTTGCCTCGCCTGGTCGTACCAGTGGTACGCCTTGTCCATGTCGCCCTGCTCGTGGAACACCACTCCCAGCTGGCGCGCCTCTATCCCCATGCCGCGGGTATCCCCCATCCTCTCCCGGTACTCCATGGCGATGGACAGCCATTCCTCCGCTTCGTCGGGGATTCCCCGCGCCTGCGCCAGCGTTCCCAGGTGGTGAAATTCCACGATCATCTGCTCGGTCATACCCATCCGGTCGCAGAGGCCCAACGCCTGCTGGTACCACGACTGCGCTTCCTCAAACAGGTATTCCGAGTGGTCCACCGTACCCAGCGCGTGGAAAACGTAAATCGCCGTCTCTTCGTCCCGGTTCTCCTCCACCATCTCCCGTGCCCGGTGGTACCAGCTTCGCGCCTCGTCGTACTCAAACCTCATGTGGCATGCCGACCCCAGCGCGCGGAAGTCGTTGACCATCTCTTCGTAGTCCGGAATGCGCTGGTGAATGTCCAGGGCCCTCATGTACCACTCCTTGGCCGCGCTGTACTGCCGCTGGTGGTGGCGCACCTGCCCGATGGCGAAGCAGGCATCCGCAATGGATTCCTGGTCCTCGCCGCCGTCTATGATCTCCAGCCCGCGCTCCAGCCAGTCCGACGCTGTGTCATACTGCCCTCGCCGCGTGGCGATCAACCCGTTCTGGTGATACACGGCCGCGGTGCGCTCGTCCGTGTCCCCGCCCGGCTGCTCCAGCAGATAGGCCAGCAACTGCTCGTTGAAGCCCTCCGCCCGGTCCAGGTCCATGATCTCCACCGACTCCATGGCGTCCGTGCCCAGCAGGTACTGCCAGAACTCGATCGCGCCATTCCCCTCCGCCTCTGCCGCCGTGTGCCCGATCACATCCAGCAATTGTGCGCGCAACCGGCGCAGTTCCGGGAACCGTTTCTGCATCCGGTAAACCTGCGCCAGCGGTTGGATCAGCAGCTGCGCGTTGTCCCATTGCTGGTACTCCAGCGCCAGCCCCAGCGCCTGCGTCAGATTGCCCTCCTCGGCCAGCACAGCCGTCGTGCCGGTATCCTGGTTCTCGTACAGGCTTTCCATGAAGTAATCTGCGGTGTCGGCGTACACCCGCACGAATTCCTGCTCCAGTTGCTGGATCCCGTTCCCCGAAACCTGCCCGCCCAGCTTGCGGCCCAGGAACCACGGCATCGCCGGATTGATCTGATACACGCTGGGCGATATCGGTTCCAGAAAGCCGGCCGACTGCGCTTGCCTCAACAGCGTTCGGCAATTGGCGTACGACCGTCCGGTCGATTGCATCCCTCCCTCCGGCGTCAGCAGCGACCGCGACGCTCCGGCCGCCATGTCGTCGCCCATCACCTGCCCGTATGCCCGTTCCTCGGTGATGTGCGACAGCACGTCCAGCATCACCCGCCGTTGGAACAACGCCAGGAAGGGCAGGTGCGTCCGGTTCCGCCGCGACATACGCGAGAACGAGTACTCCATCGCCGCCGTCAAAACCGCGCTGCGTCCCTCTTCTCCTCCGTCCGGTTGCTCTTCCATCAACCGTTTCAGTTCTCCGACCACCACCGACGCCGGCACCTCTTTCACCGGCGGAACCGCGATCTGCATCGCCAGCGGATGCCCGTCCAGCGTGTCCAGCAGTTCGCCAAAGTCGGCGCTCGCCCGCGCCGCCGGCACCTCCGCCCAGTCCAACAACGTCCCGGCCAGCCCCATCCGGTCCGACTGTGTCATGCCCTCCAGCGTCAGCGACGCGTAAGGCACGGTTACCCAGTCCTCGGCGTCGCGGCGGCTCAACAGCAGCGCGCTCGTCCCCACCGGGCCCGTCGTCGCCTCGCCCAGGTAAGCTGCCAGTCCAGGCAGTTCATCCTCCTGTAGCAGCCCCGCATTTCCGGACGGAAATCCCGCTACGTTCTCCACATTGTCCCACACCAGCAGCGACGGGTTCTGCTGCAAATACGACAGGACCCACCGGCGCTGTTGCTCCGCCGTCATGTCGGCGAAATCCAGCCCCGCCACCGCCGTCCCGATCTCATGCACCACCCGCTCGATGCCCGCCGGCTGCGACGCCTCGAACACCGTGTAGAACACGCCGCCCGGGTACGCCACCCGCGCCGGCTTCAGGAACCAGCGGCATAAACCCAGCGCCAACTCCGTCTTGCCGATGCCCGTGTCGCCCGACAGCAGCACCACCGAGTTGGCCTGCAGCGCGCGCTCAACCTGCCGTAACTCCGCTTGCCTTCCCACCAGACCGTACTGGCCCTGCGCCGGAATCTGCAGGTCGTCCGTCGGCGCTTCCTCCGGGTGAATCACAGGCGGTGCCGCCGGGTCCGGTTGATGCTGCGCAATCACCGGCGGTACGTAGTGCTTCGACTGATATAGCGTCGGCAGCTGCCAGTCCCAAAAAACCCGCTTGCCGTACACCGAAACCCGCTCCGGCTCATCCATTAACCCCCGCCGCACCGAGGATACCGCCGTCGCGACTGCGTTCCCCTGCGCCAGCCGGTTGTAAAACGCCCGCATCGCCCCTTCCGCCGCATCCGCATGCAGGGGCGCCGGCAACACCGCCACCTGCGCCACGCCCTCTCCGGCGATTGCCATGCCGGCCGCCGACCACGCGCTCATCGGCGCGTCGTCTCCCTGCGCCCCGGCCGTGACCAGAGCCACCTCCACACCGCCCGCGGCCAGAGTTCGTCCCAGCTCTGCCGGTGACACCGCCGCCGGCCCGCCGCTTGCATCCTCCAGCAGGATGTTGCCGTCCCCGTCCAGCGTGGCGCCGTCGATGTGGGCAATGTGGTAGTGATCCGGATTCCTTTCCAGCAGCGCCCTCAGCGAGCCCAGCGTCGCCGGCCTCGGGTTGTCCAGCGACGCCTCCGTGTTCAACGCCTCCAGCGCCGCCACCGTGGCCGTCGCCAGCAGGCCTCCAGCCACCGCGTCCCGGGCCACCAACGATCCCTCAGACGGTGCGTCCCCCTCCAGCGGCGACGCCGACAGCATCAGCACGCGCAGCGCCTCGTCCTCCCTCTCCTCCGTCGTCCCCTCCGGAATGTCAGCCGTCGTTTGCCGCGCCACGCCCACCAACCCATTGATGAAGTACCCCAACTCCGGCTCGTTCATCAGTTCCCAGGGCAGCGAAAGAAATTCCGGCCGCTCTGAAACGATAACCAGCTCGCCGCGGTCCTCCCGGGCCATCACCTCGTCGAGAAACTCCCTCCCTTGGCCGCCCGCCGCAAAAGCGGTCTCGAAAAGCAGCCGCCCCAGGTTCCGCATCACCGCCTCCACCGCTTCGACACGAGCTAACGACCCGATGGTCGGGCTCACCTGTTCCTTGTGGTAGCGGTCCAGCGTCGCCCGTTCCTCTGCGGTCAGCGTCAGGCCGAACTCCACGGGCGGCCCATCCCTCCGTTCGCTGCCGGTTTCGGCGAGACTCACCCGCAGTTGGCCGGTTTCTGATAGATCATGTATTTCAAGCTGAGCGGCGGCGGTCACGTTAACTCCTGGGTGTCTAACCTCAAATGCCCGGGACTGCCGAATCGACGGCATCCCCAGGTGGCGCGCTGATCAAAACGTTGTCGGTGTTTGCCGGATGGTCTGAAATCCCTCTCATGTTTCGCACCACCTGAGCCACTGGCCGGCGCAGGTCGAATGGACGACAGCGCCTCAATCGCCGGTGGTTCGTTCGTCTCAAATTCTCCCCGTGCGGCTTTGATACGGCTATGGGGTGCTGGTTCGCCAGAAGAGCTCAGCGTCATGCGGAGCGGAACGAGTGCACTTCGGGCGGGGCGTCCAGCCCGCTCAATTGCCAAAAGCAACTCAATTGGGCTAAAATCGCCCAACAATTCAGCCCCTTTCGACTCTTATCAGACCGCCGGCATTATAGCGCATCGCACCGCGCCACGGCGGCCTGTTTAGCCATTCTCGCGACTGGACATCACCCAATGCCAGCCAACGACAAGATCAGGCGATCCTGGTTGCTGGTGCCAATGTCGCAACCGGACCGCATCGCGGCCGCTCCCCAGGCCGGCGCTGATGTAATCATCCTCGACCTGGTCGAATTCGTCGCCGAGCCCGACAAGCCCGCGGCCCGTGAGGCCGTCGCCGGCAACCTCAACGAGGTCAAAGCCGGCGGCGCCGAGGTTTTCGTCCAGATCGAACCCGACCTCATGCTGGCCGACCTGCGCGCCGCCGTATGGCCCGGCCTCACCGGCATCGTCGTCAGTCGCGCCGAATCCGCCGAGCAGATCGCCCGGATCGACGCCATCATATCCGCCCTGGAAAGCGAACGCGGCCTGCTCCCCGGCAGCGTCGAAATCGTTGCGTCCTTGGAAACCGCCCCCGGCAACCACCGCGGATTCGAGATCGCCACCGCCAGCCCACGCATCTGGGGTCTCACCCTCGGCCGGGCCGACCTCATCATGGATCTGCGACCCGAACCGTCCGGCGAAATCCACCTGATGCAGTACCTCATGCAGCGCCTGGTTACCATCGCCGCCGCTGCCCGCAAAACGCCCGTGGGCGCATGGTGGCGGCATCCCGACCGCGGCCTGCTGGCCACGCCGGCCAACACCCGAGCCGCCGCCCAACGCGGCCGCGCCATCGGATTCAAGGGTTCATTCTGCGTCCTCGACAACCAGGTCGGCCCCCTCAACCAGGGGTTCACCCCCTCCGAATCCGAGGTCGCCGCTGCCCGCTGCATCCAGCAAATCTACGCCGACGCCACCGAGTCCGGCGCCATCGCCACCGTAACCCACGAGGACCGGTTCCTCACCCCCGACATCGTCCGCCAGTACGCCAACGTGCTGGCGCTCGCCGACGCCTGCGCCACCCGCGATATGTTCAAGACCGCCGCCGTCGACGGGCGTCCGGTGCCCGTCCCGTAGGAGATCGCCGTATGCCCGGTCATCCTGAACGCCTCAAGCGCTCCGGCCTCACCATGCCCGTGGTCACCGAGCGTTTCATCAACAACGCCTGGCATCGCGGCTGCGACTACATCAACATGGACTTGGAGGACTCCGTTCCACCCAATCTGAAGGACGTCGCCCGCAACCTCATTCGGGAAAGCATCCCCGTCGTCAACAAGGGCGGCGCCGACGCCGTCTGCCGCATCAACCACGACCTCATGGAGGCCGACCTTAACGCCGTCATCTGGCCCGGCCTCATGATGGTCAACTACCCCAAGACCGAGCACGCCCACGAAATCCGCCGCATGGACGAGATCATCACCCGCCTCGAGGCCGAACGCGGCATCCGTCCCGGCGCCATCGAAATCGGCGCAAACATCGAGACCGCCGTCGGCGTCGCCAACGCCTATGAAATCGTCTCGGCCAGTGCCCGCATCCGCGATTTCGGCGGCGCGTCCGGCTACGATATGTCCCGCGACCTCGGCGTCGAGATGTTCGTGCCATTCGACCAGTTCGTCTACGGCAAGGGCGAGGTCGAACTCACCGCCCGCGCCCTCGGCGTTACGCCCCGCGCTGCACCGTTCACGCCCAACATAACGGGCAGCGTCAGCGACCCCGACCGCGCTTTCGCCGAGGCCGACGCCGCTCGCAGGTGCGGGTTCCGCATCGGCGGCGGCCTGCACCCCAACGTCGTGGAACCTCAAAATCGCGGTTTCACGCCTACCGACGAGGAGGTCGCGGACGCCCATTGGGTCCTTGAGCAGTACCACCGGTTGTCCCATTCCAGCGACACCTGGTTGCAGACCGAAGATTCCTCCGGTCAACCCCGCGTCATCGACCGCTACGAAGCCGCCCGCGCCGAGGACCTGCTCGAGTGGCGCGGCCTGTGCGAACAACGCGACCGCGAAAAGAACGAAGCCATCGCCCGCGTCCGCGCCGCCGAGGAATCGCAGTAGGGCCTGTCGTCAAGTATCGTCATTCCCGCGAAAGCGGGAATCCAGAATCTCCGCAACTCGTACCAAACCAATATGCCCATCCTGGTCCGACGCTCCAACCTCATCATGCCGGCCACCCAGAGCCGCATGATCCGCTGGGCTTGGAACCTCAGCGCCGACGCCATCAGCCTGGACCTGCAGGACGGAATGCCGCCCGCAGAGTTGGAAACCGCCCGCGACGGCCTCAGATCCGCGGTGTCCCTGGTCGCCAAAGGCGGCGCGGAGGTTTTCGTCCGCGTCAACGCCCGATCCGTCTACGCAGACGCCGCCGCCGCAATGTGCGCCGACCTGACCGGCATCGCCGTGCCCGGCCCCGAATCCGCCCGCGACATCGTCGACGCCGACGCCATCCTGGCCGAACTTGAACGCCACGCCGGCGTCGCCATCGGCAGCACCGAGATCGTTCCCTCCATCGAGACCGGCGCGGGAGTCTGGCACATCCGCGAAATCATCACCGCATCGCCGCGCATCCGCCAGATCATCATCGACGAAGCCGAACTGGCCGCCTCCCTCGGCATCGTCCAGGGATCAGACCCCGACCCCTTCGTGTACGCTCGCGGCCGCCTCTGCATCGAAGCCACCGCCGCCGGCGTGCAGCCCATCGCGGTCGCCGATCCGATGGGTCTCGGCACAGCGAACCTCAGCCACGAGGACCTGGTCCAAACCGCCACCGACGTCCGCAATCTCGGTTTCAAGGGCATGGTCGGCAGCCACCCCGCGTGGGTCAGCGCGATCAACGAGGCATACACGCCAACCGAGGCTCTCGTCGATTACTACACCCAGGTGCGCGAGGTGTTCG